>CAXNHR010000066.1:0-12191 GCA_964202135.1 Luteolibacter sp.
ATTTGTGGATGCTTCAGTCGTCCTCAATCCCGCCAAAACCCGCGTCCATCCCGGGGCCGCCATCATGGCCGGTGCCATCGTCGGCGATGGCTGCGAAATAGGCCCCAACAGCGTGATCGGTGAGAACGCCGTCATCGGCCGCGATTGCCAACTCATGGCCAACACCACCGTGCGCGAACGCTGCGTGCTCGGTGACCGCGTCATCCTACAGCCCGGTGCCGTCATCGGCTCCGACGGCTACGGCTACGAACTCGTGGACGGCCGCCACGTCAAAATCGACCAAGTCGGCATTGTGGAAATTCACGACGACGTCGAGATCGGCGCCAACACCACCATCGACCGCGCCCGCTTCGGCAAAACCGTGATCGGCGAAGGCACCAAAATCGACAATCTCGTCCAGATTGGACACAACTGCGTGATCGGCAAACACTGCCTCATCGTCGCCCTCTGTGGGATCTCCGGCAGCACGCGCCTAGGCGATTACGTCACCATGGCCGGCCAAGCCGGGAGCGGCGGGCACATCACCATTGGCGACAAGGCGACCATCGCCGGCCGCACCGGTGTCACCACCAATCTTCCCGGCGGCGAGGTCTATGCGGGTTTCCCCGCCTTGCCCTTCCGCGAGGACATGAAGATCCGCGCCAGCGTGCGCCGCCTGCCCAAGCTCGTCGAACGCGTCAAGGCGCTCGAACAAGCGCTAAAAACCCAGAGCGCCCCGGGAGATTGATCTCCACGGATCATGCGTGCGCCCGCACGCGCGATCCGTAGGCGGCGAATCAGTCAAAATGCTTGCGTGTCGGCATTTCCGCGCCTACTGCCAGCGGCATGGCTCTTGAAACCACACTGATTCTTTTCAAACCGGACGCGATTGAGAAAAACCTCACCGGCAAGGTGCTTGCCCGCTTCGAGGACGCGGGCTTCGTCATTCGCGCCATCAAGATGATGAGGCTCGATGATGCGGTGCTGCGCGAGCACTACTCGCACATCGCCGACAAGCCGTTCTTCCCGGAAATCGTCAACTTCATGAGCAAGACGCCGGTCATCGCGCTGGCGCTGCAAGGCGATGACGTCATCAACAGGGTGCGCGACCTGCTCGGCCCCACCAATTCCAAGGCCGCCGCCCCCGGCACCATCCGCGGTGATTTCGGCGAGGATGTGATGGTCAACGTCTGCCACGCCTCGGATTCTGCCGAGGCCGCCAATGCCGAGATCAAGCGCTTCTTCAAGGACGGCGAGGTCTTCGCATTCTGAGGCAGCAAAATCCGGACTTCCCGCCACGGCGGCGGGGCGATTGAATCGCGGCATGATCGACATGCTGGTGCGCCTTTATGATTTGCCGGATTCCACGGAGCTTTACACACAAATCGCCGCCGAGGGCGTGACCCTTCGCCGCGCCCGTGCTTTTGAAAAACACACCGTGGCCGCGTTCGCCCGGGAGCATTTTTCCGAAAAATGGGCGAGCGAGGTGGAGGTGGCGCTCAGCCGCCAGCCGGTCGCATGTTTCATCGCCACGCGTGAACGGCGGATTCTCGGCTTCGCCTGCTACGATACCACCCAGCGCGGGTTTTTCGGGCCGACCGGAGTGATTGAGGGAGCCCGCGGGCTCGGGATCGGCAAGGCGCTGCTGATGAAATCCCTGGAGGCGCTGCGCGAGCTTGGCCATGCCTATGGCATCATCGGCGGCGTGGGTCCGGCAGAGTTTTACGCCAAGGCCTGTGGTGCGGTTGAGATTCCCGGCAGCGACCCTGGAACCTATGTGGACCTGCTGCCGTGAGGCTGCGCGACCAATGCCGGCGCAGGACCGCACGCATGGTCTTCATCGAATTTCTTCGCGGCGAGCCGTGGCGGACGGGTGAGATCCAACGCGCGCTCTAACAGGGGAAGGCCGAGCGCGACCTGCTTCATGCGGATCAACGCGTGCCAAACCCATTCGAATTTTTTCCAACCGCCGGCATAGGCGATGTGGCGCAGGGCTCCGGCGCTTTCCTTGGTCATGGCGCCTTTGAGAATGTTGCCCCATTCATAGAAACGACCGTAGGCCTGCCAGTAGCCGTTTTCGAGTTGGTCCGGTGTCATCCGGGCGGGGCGGAACACCGTGTGGCGCGTGTCGTAGAGATCCCAGTCGCGGTGAAGCATGCGGCCTTCCGCCTCCATGCGCTGGTAGAGCGCGGTGCCGGGATAGGGAGTCATCACGTGGAAGGTCGCGGTTTCGATGCCTTGGGAGACCGCCCAGTCCGCGGTGCGGTCGAAGACGTCCGGGCCGTCCTCGTCCATTCCGAAAACAAACGAGCCGTTGACCATCACGCCGTGTTGATGCACGCGGCGGACGGCGGCGTTGTAATCGCGGCCAAGGTTCTGCACCTTGCCGTGGTCCCGGAGGTTGTTGGCATCGAGGTTTTCGAAGCCCACGAAAATCGAACGCAGTCCGGCCGCCGAGGCTTTTTCCAGCAGGCCGGGCTTGAGCAGGGAGTTGACGGTGGCGGCAGCCTGGAACACGCGGCCCATGCCTTTCATGCCATCGAACAACATCGCGGCGAAACGAGGCTCGCCGAAAAGATGATCATCGAGGAAATAGACGTGGCGGCCCGGCAGGCTGTCGATTTCCGCCAGCGCGTCGTCCACCTTGCGCACGTAGAAACCCGTGCCCTTGCCGAAGAACGCGTCCTTGTAACAGAAGTCGCAGTGATGCGGGCAGCCGCGCGAGACGATGATCGAATTGGGCACCAGATAGAGGTCGCGCTTGATCAGATCCCGGCGCATCGGCGGCAGGTGGTCGAGCGTGCGTCCAAGCGGCGCGGCATAGCGTGCTTGCGGGCGGCCTGCTTTGAAATCGCGAATGAATTCCGGAAACGTGTCCTCGCCCGGCCCGAGAAAGATCGTGTCCGCATGGGCCGCGGCCTCATCCGGCAGCGAGGTGACGTGCAGCCCGCCGAGGCAGACATGCGCGCCTTTTTTCCGATAGTGATCCGCATAACGATAAGCGCGCGAGGCACTGGTGATGTAAACCTGGATGATCACGAGATCCGGCTCGTCCGACAGGTCGAGGTGTTCGACGTGTTCGTCCTGCAGCGTGATTTCCGCATCGGCTGGCAGATAGGCCGCAAGTGTCGCCAGGCCGAGCGGCGGAAAGAGCGAATACTTGATGGGCCGGAACAAGGGGCCGCGCGCTTCCGTCAGCGCGGGCAGGATCATTTTGACTTTCATCGCCGCAATGAATGACGGCGTTTCTTGAATCCCGTGTGAAGCCCAGGTGAAAAAACCGGGAAGCCGTGATGGACCAAACAAGGAGCGGCGGACTCCGATCCGCCGTGCCCATGGATCGCCAATGAGTGAATGCGAAGCGCTTGCCATTGGCATCCCATGGGCGGGGCGAATCGGAACCGGAACGAAGTGGAGATAGCCGGAGGCAATATCGCCCCTCCTTGTTTCCTTGGTTCACCCGATGCGGTTGCGCTCGTCCACCTGGCGGTTAAGGGTGCAAAAATCGTAGATCCAGCCGATCCCAATTAGCCCGCCAGTGAGCAACCAGAGAATGCCGGTGCCGATTTTCCCCAGATAGAAGCGGTGGATGCCGAAGACTCCGAGGAAGGTTTGCAGGATCCACGCCACCGAATAGTCGTATCTCCCCGCGGTAAAGCGGAAATCCGCCTTGCGGTCCATGCCGGGAATCAGGAACAAGTCGATCAGCCAGCCAATGCCCAGCAAGCCGAGGGTGAAAAACCAGATCGTGCCGGTGACCGGCTTGCCGTAGTAAAACCGGTGGGAACCGGTGAACCCGAATATCCATAACAGGTAGCCGATGGTTTTGCTGTGGGTGTCTCCTCATTGCATATCCATAATGCAACGGTAGCGCAAACGCGGCGGCCTTGGCCATGAAAATGTCCGCTTCATTCTGGCAGCGCTTGAGTAAAGGCTTCAGCCGATCTTCTGCTCCGCCTGCGCGGAAGACATGCAGCATCAACTCCGACGCTCTTTAGGTTGCTGCGGGCTGCGAGCTTGTGTGAGCCTCCGGCATGGCATGGAGCGCGCTTGGTGATTCCGCATGGATCTTTGAAGCCGCCGGGACGGATCCCGGCGCGCGCCTCTCCCGCGTGCTGGAACTAGCGGCGCACCTCGAAGCGTCACGCATTGCCGAAGCCCGCGACATCGTCTCATCCTTTGAAACCCTGGCCGTGCATTTTGATCCCGCACATGGCGCTCGGGTGCTGGATTGGCTGATATCCCAGCCACCGCCAAGCGGCAAAGGCGCTTCATCCGGCGAAAAAATCATCCAGGTGCCGGTGGCATACGATGTGGATGAGCAAGTGGCCGCAGCGCTGGATCTGACTCTGGACGAGATCGTCCGCCTGCACAGCGGCGTGCCCTACACTGTGGCGGCGGTCGGTTTCTCGCCGGGCTTCCCCTATCTAACAGGATTGCCGGAACGACTGCATCTGCCGCGGCGGGCGACACCACGGCGCGTGGCGGCGGGCTCGGTGGCGATCGCCGGCAACCAGACGGGCATTTATCCGTTCGACTCGCAGGGCGGTTGGCATGTGCTCGGGCGCACGGATCTGGAACTGTTCGATCCGAGCCGTGCGGAACCCGCGCTGCTCCAGCCGGGCGACCGCTTGAAGTTTGTGCCGGCGCAACGTGTGTTATCTAACAAATTTATTCCTGATGTTGCGAACGAGGCGGCTGGTTTCGAGGTGCTGGAGCCCGGTGTCCTGGCCACGGTGCAGGATTCCGGCAGGCCGGGATTTCAGAAGATCGGGGTTTCGCCCGGCGGTGCGGCGGATCCGGTGGCGGCGCGGGTGGCCAACTTGCTGGTTGGAAATCCCGACAAGGCCGCATTGTTGGAATGCTGCGTAAGCGGACCGGTGCTTCGTTTCCTGCGCGCTGTCCGCGTCGCATGGGTCGGTTGGGCGGATGCGCGCGGCGGGCAGCCTGTCGATCTAACAGCAGGCGAGGTGCTCGATCTGCGCGGCCGCATGGCGTCGTCGTATGGCTATCTTGCGATCGCCGGCGGCATCGACGTGCCGGAAGTTCTGGGCAGCCGCGCCACGGATTTGCGCGCGGGTTTCGGCGGTTGGCATGGCAGGGGATTGCGGGCGGGAGACCGCCTGCCGCTGGGAAAACCACAGCCCGGACCGCCGCCGGGTGCGTGGCGCATCGGCTGGCCGCGAACGGAAATGGTGAATGGCATGCTGGAGCTGAGGTTTCTCAAGGGAATGCAATCCAGATGGTTCACTCACGAGGCCTTGGAGACTTTCCGCGAGTCGATCTATCAGCTCAGCCCGTTTTCCGACCGCATGGGCGCGCGCCTCGATGGTCCGCTGTTAGAGAGAGCAGGCGCTGGTGAGCTGATCTCCCAACCGGTGGTCGCGGGTTCGGTGCAGGTGCCGCCGGATGGCCGGCCGATCGTGCTGCTTGCCGAACGCCAGACGATCGGCGGCTACCCGCAGATCGGGCATGTCATCTCCGCCGACGTGCCGAAGCTGGCGCGCGCTCTGACGGGCACGCGGCTGCGTTTCCGCGAGGTCTCGCTCGATGAAGCACGCGCGGCCTGGATCGAAGCACGGCGCGAGTCCGGCCTCTTGCAAGCGGGGCTTGAGCTGATAGATTCATGAGCATGCGAACCATCGATCTCAATGCCGACCTCGGTGAAGGCGGATCGCAGGATGCGGCGCTGATTGCGCTGGTGAGCTCCGCGAACATCGCCTGCGGCGGTCATGCCGGCGATGACAAGACGATGCGCGCGGCCATCGATGCCTGCCTCGCGGCGGGCGTGGCGGTTGGTGCGCATCCAGGGTATGAGGATCGTGAGCATTTCGGCCGTCGGCCGATGTCGCTGGCTCCCGCCGCGGTGACGGAATTGGTGGCGAGCCAGCTCGGGCGCTTTGCGGAAATCGCGGCCCGGGCTGGGGCGCGGGTCCACCACGTCAAGCCGCATGGCGCGCTTTACAATCAGTCAGATCGCGATTCCAAACTGGCCGCCGCGGTGGTGGAGGGCGTGGCGAGCGTCGTGCCTGATTGTCTGTTTTACGCACCGCCGGCTGGCGCACTCGCAGCCGCAGCGAAGATGGCTGGTTTGCGGCTGCGGGCGGAAGGTTTTGCTGATCGCCGCTACACGGAAAGCGGCGAATTGGTTCCTCGCGGTAAAGCCGGCGCGATGATTGAAGAAGTCGGCGAGGCCGTTGCACAGGCCATGCAGATCGCCTCCAAGGGGCGGGTGCAAACCACGGCGGGAACCTGGTTTCCGCTGCCGGCACAGACTTTCTGCGTGCACGGCGACTCCCTCCACGCCCTGGAAATCCTGCGAGCCGTGCGCCAAGCACTGGTTGCCGTCGGCATCAAAGTCCAAGCCCAATAAATGTCTCAGGTGAGACATTTATTGGGCATTCGGAATGGACTGAACAGGACAGCCCGATAGTCTGGCGAGGATGAAGGCCAAAACCGAGTTGTTGTTGTATATGCTGGCTTGGTGTGGAGGGAAGCTGCTGAGTCCCTCGCTGCGTTATCAGACGATGGGTTTTGAAGAGTGGGCTTATCGCAATGGATTTCTGCGCGAGATTCAACGCCTGGAGGCTCAGGGCTTTTTGGAGAAACATCCTGACGCAGGGTCGATGAAGGCTTTTTCGCGCGTGACGGAAGCTGGCGAGCGGGTGGCCATGGGCGGGCGTAATCCAGAGCGGACATGGAATCAGGAATGGGACCGGCGCTGGCGTTTGTTTTTGTTTGATATGCCCGCGAAGGAGCACGCGCTGCGCAAGGCATTGCTGCGGACTTTGCGCCGGTGCGGCTGCGGTTGCCTGCAAAACAGTGTTTGGATATCACCCGTCCTGCCGGAGGAACTGAGGCCGCTTCTCGACGCTGCGGAAGACCGTCCAGGTTCGCTGATCCTGCTCGAGGCGGAGAGCCGGGGGGACACCATGGATAGGATGATGGTAGAAGATGCTTGGGATTTTGACCGCGTGGAGGAAGCCTATGGGGAACTTTCAGCGGTGCTTGCGGAACTGCCTGAGGAGCCGGATCCGCAGAAGGTGCAGGCATGGGCTAAGTCCGAGATGGAAGCATGGAAGAAGATCGTGGCTACCGATCCATTTCTGCCCCTAATGCTTTGCCCGCAGGGTTACTCCGGGTTCGAAGTTTGGAAAACCCGCCAGCAAACGCTGGCTCGGGTGCATGGTCTTTTTGACCTCATCAATGCATCGGGTGGAAAATAGAGGCATGCTCCCTCCCAATAAATGTCTCACGTGAGACATTTATTGGGAGATCGGAAGGTGAAGTGAGATCGGAGGGTGGAGGGCGTGGTTGGCTATGCCGGTTTTGCCTGTAGCGGGTTTTGCCTTTGCGCCGGGGTGGGATTGGCCTACCAAGAGCGGCCGCCGCCATCATGAGATTGTTCCGCATCCTGACCATCAAAGAACTCAAGGGGTATTTTCTTACCCCTTTTGGCTGGGTGATCCTGGCGTTTGTGGCAGTGATGCAGGGTGTTTCGCTGTCCACGGCGATGAAGGGTTTCCGGGACACGCCGGTGAAGGACAGCCTGGTTTACGTGAGCTTCCACACGCCCTTGTTCTGGTTTTATTTCCTGTTCATTTTCCCGCTGATCACGATGCGGCTTTTCGCCGAGGAGGAACGCAGCGGCACGCTGGAAACGCTGCTCACCGCGCCGGTGCGCAGTTGGCAGGTGGTGCTTTCGAAATACGCGGCCGCGATGTTGTTTTACACGGTGTTGTGGATTCCGGCGCTGTTGCAGTTCCAGATGTTCGTATGGGTCACGGATCTGCCGCCGGCCTGGTCGCCGGGGGCGATGATCGGGAGTTTCAGCGTGCTGCTGCTGATGGGTGCCGCCTTCACTGCGGTGGGCTGCCTTTCTTCGGCGCTCACCTCCAGCCAGATCATCGCCGGGCTGCTGACCATCGGCTTGCTGGTGATCCAGTATTTCCTGGGTTTCGTGACAGTGATCTGGGGTGAGTCCTTCGCCGGCGCGCCATTCTTTGATTACATTTCCTCGCAGCGGCACCTGCATTATTTCGCCAGCGGCCTGCTCGACACCCGCGCGGTGGTTTATTTCCTGAGCGTCGCCGTGTTCGTGCTGTTCCTCACCTATCAGGTGGTGGACTTCCGCCGCTGGAAACGTTGAGCCTGTTTTTCGTGTGCCATGTCAGATTCCCCGCCCGAGCCAAAACACAAGCCCGCCCGCCCGCTGAACCGCTGGGGAATGGGCACGCTTTCCGTGTTGCAAACGGTGTTTCTGGCCGTGGTGGTCATCACATTGAATTATCTGGCGATCCATCATTTCGCCCGGATCGACATGAGCCGCAGCGCGGACTATTCGCTGTCTTCCGCCACCGGGCGCTACCTCAAGAGCGAGGCGCTGACCGGGCGCGGCCAGGCGGTGAGGTGGATCATGGCATACCGCCGCAGTTCGCCGTTTTACGAACGCACGCGCGCCCTTGCCGAGGAATACGCGCGGCTTTCCGAGGGCCGCATCGAGCTTGAAATCGTCGATCCACTGCGCAGCCCGGACCGCATGCAGGAAGTCACCGCGGCATACGGCCTGACCTTGGTGCGTGACCTGATCATCATCGACGCCCGCAGCGACGAGAGCCCGGCGTGCACCGAGGATGCGAACCAGATCAAGACACTCAATCCGCACGTCCGCCTGGTGGTCGCGGAAGACATGGCCGTGTATGCCACTGCGGATGGCACGCGCAGGATCGTCGGCTATCAGGGCGAGGACGTGCTGACGGCCTCGCTGGTGGCCGCCATCGAAGGCCGGGCGCGGGTGATGGCGCTGCTTGCGGACAAGAGCAGCATCGAGGCACAGGAGGGCCCGTCGCCGCGCAAGTCGCTTGAGGACACGCTGCGTTTCCAAAATGTGACGCTCGGGGAAATCAACTTGTCGGGCATTACAGAGATTCCGGCGGATGTTTCAGGTGTGGTGCTGGCCGCTCCGAAATATGATCTAACTGACAGCGAGTTGGCAGTCCTCGAGCGCTACTGGAACCGGCCGCGCGCCGCGATTTTGGTATTCGCCGATTCCGGCGGGGTGCCGCCGAAATTGCGCGCCTTCCTGCGAGGCAATGGCGTGACACCGCGCAACGACCGTGTCATTGCCCGCGAGAAAGACGCGCTGGTCACCGCCGCACGCGGGGTGTTCACCAAGGGCATTGGTTTCACCCGCGATCTCGCCGGCCAGACCACCGAGTTCGGCGGTGCGAGTTCCTCGCTAGAGGTGCGCGAGGGTGCCGATGACCTGCTCAACCGGCGCATCCAGCCGATGGGCCTGATCCAGGTGCCGGCCGGTTTCTGGGGCGAGACGAAATTCGGCCAGGGCGGCGAGGTGTTTGACGAGGTGGAGGACCACGGCCCGCCGCTTTATCTGGGGGCCAGCGTGACCCGCGGTGCCGAGTCTGACGACCGCTTCGCGGCCGACTCCTCGCGCATGATCGTGATTTCCAACACCGACTTCCTCGATCCGAAACACCACCGCGCGGAGAATCTCGATTTCCTCGCATCGGCCGTGAACTGGCTGGTCGGCCGCGAAGAACTGGCCGGCATCGGGCCGCGCTCACTGGGCACTTACAAACTGCCGCTGCTCGATGCGCAGGTCTCCTTCATCAACCGCATCAACCTGTTCTTCCTGCCCGCGTTTCTCGTGCTGATCGGCGCTTTCGTCTGGTCGTCGCGCCGTGTTTGAACCGCCATGCGCTCACTTGGATCCACCATCTTGCTGGCCTTTGCCGCGGCGTTCCTGTCGTTCCTGGCCGTCTGGCAGTTCCAGCAGGGAAACTTCGACAAGGTTTTCGGCGCGCCGCCGACCGCGGTGGGCCAGCGCTTGTATGATTCGTTCACGCCGGATGAGGTGAAGCACATCCGGATTTCCGGCATGGGCGGGAACGCCACGTTCTCTCTAACTGAAAACGGCTGGCAGGCGTCCTCGCCATGGCAGGACCGCATGGATCCGCGGGCGGCCCTCGGCATCATCAACTTCACCCTCGGCATGCGCGTCGAGGACCTCGCCGAAGCGGAAAAATCGGATCCATCCAAGTCCGGACTCGGCGACACGGCTGTTAGAATCCGTTTGGAAGGCGCCGACCGGCGGCCGCTCGCGAACTACAAGCTCGGCAGGGTGTCGCCATGGAAGGCGGAGGTGGAGGGGCTGGACCAGCCGGTTTCAACCGTCTTCATCCATCCGCGCGACAGGCATCACAGAAAACATGTTTATCTCTGCACGGGAGACATCAACCCGCTCTTCAAGGACGGGCTGAAGTTTCTGCGCGACCACCGGCCGTTTTACTTCAATCCCGTCACGCTTGGAAAAATCCGCATCCGCTCGCAGCAGGGCGATCTCACGCTCGGCCGCGAGACCCCGCAAAGCCCGTGGCGCATCGTCAAGCCGCTCGACCTGCCGACCGATCCGGCGGCGGTGAAAACCCTGTTGGAAGGCTTGTATGAACTGCAGGCCATCCGGGTTTCAGAGCGCGCGGCGGCCGCATCCCCGGCGACGGACAGCGCGGTGAAACCCGCCCAGATCGCCATCACCTCCTTCGGCCCCGAGGAGGAAACCACGCTTGAGATTTTCCCGCCGGAAACGCCGGACGCGCATGAAGTCCCGGCCACGGTGAGCGACCGGCCCGGCGCGCTTTTCGCCCTGCCGCTCAAGCCTGAGGCCGGCCTCGTCTCGTTGGCCGCCCTGCCGCTCGCGATGAACGACCTGCGTGATCCCGTGCTCACCCGGCTGAACATCGGCTCGCTGCGCGCCATCTCCATCCAGCCCGCCACCGGCCGGGAAATCCTCATCACACGCGAGCCGCCGCAGCCGTGGATGGCCGTCATCGATGGCACGTCCCGCGAGGCCAGCGAGGGAAACCTGTTCTCGCTTCTCAAGGCGGTGACCACCAGCCGCGCCACCGGATTCGAAAGCGATGCCGCCACCGATTTCACTCCGTGGGGGCTCGACCGGCCGATCCTCACGCTGCGCTTTCTCAACCAGGAAAACCAGGCGCTCGAACTGCGCTTCGGCATCGATGGCAAGGGCGGCTACTTCGTCAACCGTCTCGGCACGCCCACCGTCATGCGGGTGGATGAAACGCTCATCAACTCCATCGCCGTGCGCCCGTATGAATGGCGGCACGAGCGGCTGTGGTCGGTGGACCGGGTCAACCTTGTCGGTGTAGAACGCCGGGAAGGTCTCAATCCGCCGCTGGTAATGAGATATCATTTCATCAATGAATCCTGGCAGGCCAGCAGCGATGGCCGCGACGTCAGCGCAAATCTGGATGCGGTGCGCGCGAATTACATGCTCTCGGTGCTGGAGGGACTCAAGGTTTCCCGCTGGCTGTCAGCCACCGATGAACAGGCGGTCGCGGCACTGGCAAACCCGTCGCTGGTTCTGACGGTCGTCGAGAAAACCATCGACGAAGAAGGCGATTTCAGCGGGCTGATGCAGCGCGTGCTCAGCCTGTCTCCGGCAGGCGGCCCGCATGCCGGCTTGTATTACGGCCGCCTCCAATCGGAAAACCATCCCTTCCTCCTCGATGCCGAGACCTATGGCAAACTCGCCGCAGACTTATTGGAACCGTGATGCCGCAGGATGTCCGCGGCGCGGGTGAAGGTGGCTTCGTCGAAACCGAGCTTTTGCTTGAGAAAGGCATCGCGTTCGAGCGGGTTGGCGATTTGCCGGCTGGCGAGGTAATCGGCGGTGGCAAGCATCCGCCCGACCCATGGCATCAAGCCGCTGGGAGGCACCGGCAGGTCGCTGCCGTGAAGGATCCGCCCGGCGATCGGTTCGCGGGTCAACCGCCGCAGCGCCGACGGCCGCAGGCGGAAATTCAGGGCGACGAGCGCGCTGTTGTCGCCGTAAAGATTCGGATACCTGGCGAGCATTTCCGCGAAGACATCGAAGTAGTCGGGATCGAGCAGGATCATGCCGGTGCCCGCGTGGGCGGCGATGCAGGTGACACCGATTTCCAGCGGCAAGGTGAGCACCTGCGGCGAGGCGAGTTTGGCGTCGATCACCGGCATGGTGCGTTCGCTGCCGGTATGCGCGAGCAGCGGCAGGCCGGCTTCGGCCATGCGTTCGAGAAAGCGGGTGTGGCGGCGGTCGTTCCAATCGATGCCCTGCACGTTGGGCAGGCACTTGAGCGCCGCCGCGCCACCGGCAAGGCAGGTTTCCAACTCGTCGAGCGCGTCCTTGCGCG
>CAXNHR010000067.1:0-12177 GCA_964202135.1 Luteolibacter sp.
ATGTCCGATGAAACGTGGCTGCTCCCACTTGTTCGTGGCTCCCCACAGAAAAGGCAGCAGACCGCCAAGCCACAACACGGTCACGCCCGCAAGCGCCACCGCGACCAGCCACCAGACTTTGCGACGGACCATGTGCCAGTGCTCCGGCGTCATGAACGCAAGCCCGACGGCACCGGTCATCATCAGTGCGTGAAACAAACCCGGACCTTTCGACATTGTCGCGCCGGCGATGCCGAGCAGCGTCCAGACGAGTTTCGGCCATCCGCCGCGCCGCAGGAATGACAGCAGCGCCCACAATGCGAGCAGCGAAAACAAGGTGACCCATGCGAGATCCTGAGTCCTCGCATAGTTCGGAATCTCGCTGGCGAGCGGATGCACCGCGAACACCAGCGCGCCAAACAACGCAACCCCCTCAGGCGCCCGGCCACGGATGAAATCCCGCCCGAAACCCAACAACACGCAGGCCACCGCCGTATGCAGCAGCCAGTTCACCGCATGCACCCCGACCGGTGACAGGCCGAAGAGCTTGTATTGCACAAAATAGCCGAGATTGGTCCACAGCAATGCGAAACCCGGCCAGACAATCCCCTCGCGAATCGCCTCGTTGTCGCGAATGGCCGTGGGGTCATCGAGGAAGAACTGCGAACCAATACACCAGATGTGCGCCAGGGCGCTGGCGGCGATGATCAGGACAAAAGGCAGCCACGGACGCCTGCGCCCGTCTTTTGTGCCAGCTTTGTCCACCTTCACTTCAGCCATGAGTCTTTCTATCACTTCCGACGCGGGGTCGGGCAAGCTCTGTTGCGTTTTCTCCAAGAGTATGAGGAGGGCGGGCATGGCAGGCAACCCATGGCACACTTGTTGAAACCGGCGTGATTCCCACCCTCGCGGCGCGCGCGGCACACGGCATTTTGGGCAAAATCATCGACCGGGCGTGGCGGACCCGTCATATCACGTATTGGACAAGAGCGCGAAACTCTGACAGTGTCCGCGCTGCTTTACCGTAACCCATCCTCATGAATTCAGCGTTTCTCGAAATTTTCCTCATCATTCTCCTGCTTTTTGCCAACGGCGTTTTCGCCATGACGGAAATCGCCATCGTCTCATCCCGCAAGGGTTTGTTGCAGTCAATGGCGGACAAGGGCGGCAAAGGAGCCGCGAGGGCGCTCGCCCTTTCCGAGAACCCCAACCGTTTCCTCTCGACGGTTCAAATCGGCATCACGCTGGTCGGCATCGTCGCCGGCGCTCTGGGTAGCGGAACGGTGGCAACCCGCCTGGCCGAGGTCTTGGAGGTCGTGCCGGTGATTGGTGAATATGCGAGGCCGGTATCACTGGCCATTGTCATCGGCATACTCACCTACCTCTCATTGGTCGTGGGTGAGTTGGTTCCCAAACGGCTGGCCATGAAGTTTCCGGAAACCATCGCCAGCGGCATGTCCTCGCCCATGGCCACGCTGTCCTACTTGGCTTCTCCGGTGGTCGGTCTGCTGTCCTGGTCCACCGGCGCATTGCTGAAACTTTTCGGCGTCCGCGAAACCGGGGAAAACGTCATGTCGCGTGAAGAACTCACGGTGCTCGTCCGGCAGGGCATGACCACCGGATCCATCAATCCGGCGGAATCCAGGATGATGCAGGGCGTCATCGGATTCGAAAAGCTCGTCGCCTACGACATCATGATTCCCCGCTCAAAGATCGTATGGATCGAGCGGGACGCAAAACACGAGGACGTCTGGCCGATGATCATGCGCAGCACGCAGGGCGTTTTCCCGGTCTATCAGGGACGGCGGGAAAACCTGGTGGGAGCGGTGTCGATCAAGGACATCTATGGCCGTCTTGCCGCGGGTGATCCCGTTTCGTTTCCAGCGATCATGCATCCCCCATTGCTGGTTCCGGAAATCCAGAAAGCCGGCGTGCTCCTGGAAACATTCCGCACATCCGGACAACGGGCGGCGTTCGTGCTCGACGAGTTCGGCAGCGTCATGGGCATGGTCACCCTCATCGACTTGATGGAAACCATTGTCGGGGATGTGCCATCGAAGGAGGAACAACTCACCATGCCCGTCAAACAACGCGAGGACGGCAGTTGGCTGATCGACGGACTTTTCGAGATCGAGAAACTCCCCGAGCGCTTGGAGGGATTCATCCTGCCTGAAGGGGGCGGCGACGATTTCCAGACCATCTCGGGATGGTTGATGAATGAGCTTGGCCGCGTGCCCCGGGAAACCGACAGGATTACCGCCGGAGATTGGACCTTCGAGGTGGTGGATATGGATAGCACCCGTGTGGACAAGGTGCTCGCGATGCGCAATGCCCCACCAGCCCTTGTGGAATAAAATCACGCCGGATTCAAGAGGGGGACACTTCATCCTTATCCTTGATACCCACGATCAGCGAGGTGATGATCCCGGTGACGAGAATTGAAAGAATCACCACCAGTATGACCAGGTTGAACGAATCTCCCAACCATACCTTGAGCCATTTGGCGGCCAGCATTTTGATGCCGACCAGAATCAGGATCAGCGAAAGTGCGGGCTTGAGGTAGCGGAACTTGCTGATCAGACCGGCCAGGGCGAAATACAGCGACCGCAGGCCAAGGATGGCGAAGACGTTGCTGGTGAAAACGAGGAAAGGGTCCGCCGTGATGGCGAATACCGCGGGAATCGAGTCGACCGCGAAAATCAGATCCGTCACCTCCACAAGGATCAACGCGACCGCAAGCGGCGTGAGCAGCCATTTACCCGCAGGCGCGGACTCGACCACCGGATCGGGTTTGGATTCGACACCCGGTTCCGAGGCTTCACGGGACCATTCACTGCCGGCTCTGACCACGAAATGCTGTCCATGGAACTCCCGGGTGATCGGAAAAAACTTCCGGATCCATCGCACGACGGGATTGTTCTCGGGATGCTCCTCCTTTTCCTCCATCACCAGCATCTTGATTCCTGTGAAGATCAGGAAAGCCCCGAAGAAGTAGAGAATCACATGGAAGTTCTGCACCAGCACCGAACCCAGGCCGATCATCACGCCACGCATCACCAGCGCGCCGATAATTCCCCAGAACAGGACGCGGTGCTGATAGCGGGCGGGCACCGCGAGCGAACTGAAGACCATCGCGATCACGAAGATGTTGTCCACGCTCAGAGATTTTTCCACCACGTAGGCGGTGAGGTATTTCGTCGCCGCGAGTTTTCCGGTGTTCACCACCTTGTCAACGGCGTCCACCGAGTTGCCGAGATCGAACCAATGCAGGTCGTATGCGAAATAGACGAGGACCGAAAACGCCAAACCCAAGGTGATCCAGACGGCAGACCATGCCAGCGATTCCTTGAACCCGACGACGTGTGATTTCCGGTGAAAGACCCCCAGATCAAGAGCCAACATCGCAAAAACAAAACCGATGAAAATGATCCAAGCCCAAATCATGCGCGCAGGTCATGGATGGGGAAACTGGAAGCCGCGATTGGAAAAATCGGGGGATTTTCCAGAACTGGAAGAGTTGGTTCCACAAGACTATCCGCGGCGGGATCATCGGTGCGGATCTCGAATATCCCATTGGCGCCATGCCTGCCGACCGCGAAACAGCGGCTGTAAATCAACTTATTCCGGGTTTTCGTGGCATCATTCATTTAGTGCTTTTCGTGGCTCTGGTGGTTTCTACTTTTAATCCATGAAACTCGCGAAACTCGGCGACGGCCCGGAAATTTTCCATACGATCCAGGGCGAAGGCATCAGCGCCGGATTGCCTGCCGTGTTTGTCCGCGCCTCGCGCTGCAATCTGCACTGTGTCTGGTGCGACACGGATCACACCTGGAACTTCGAAGGCACCCCGTGGCCGCACGAGAAGGATGCCGTGCCGGGTTATGCGAAGCACCGCAAGGCGGATGTCACTTTCGAAATCACGCCCGCCGTGGCCGCGAAGCGCATTCTCGAATCCAAGTGCCCGCGTGTCGTCATCACCGGCGGCGAGCCATTGCTTCAGGAAGAGGAGTTTGTGGAAATGATCCGGCAGATCCGAGCGGAAATGCCGGACTGCGTGTTCGAGGTGGAAACCAACGCCACGCGCGTCCCCTGCCCCGCTTTCGCTGAAGCCGTGGATCAGTTCAACGTCTCGCCGAAACTCGCCAACGCCGGCATGCCCGAGTCCCTGCGCTTGAATGATCAGACACTGCGCTTCTTCGCAGCATCGCCCAAGGCATGGTTCAAGTTCGTGGTTTCCTCGCCGGCCGATCTCGCGGAAATCAAGATGCTGCAAACGCGCCATGAAATCCCGCACGAGCGCATCCTGCTGATGCCCGAGGGACGCACCGCCGCGGAACTCGACCAGACCGCCCCGCAACTCGCCGATCTGTGCCGCGGGCTTGGTTTCCGTTTCTGCGACCGCCTCCACATCCGCCTGTGGGGCGACCGGAGGGGTGTGTGAGAACTGTCGCCCGATTTCAAAAAACCAACGACGGTCGCAGACCGCCGCTACAGTTCAGACTCAAAATCCGACCGGTTTTTGACAAGGAATGATGGGACTGCGGGCTGGACAGCTTGCGGGTGGCGTTTCACGGTCCCGGCCATGGATTCGAATACTGATTTTGCCCCACGGGGCGGAAAGGCGGAGCTCGAGGAGGGGCTGGATTTCGCCCCTAAATTCGACAAGGACGGCCTGATCCCCGCGCTCGCGATGGATGCTACGACGCGCGAGCCGCTGATGCTCGCCTACATGAACGCCGAATCGCTGCGCCGCACGCTGGAGATCGGCGAGGCCGTTTACTGGTCGCGCTCGCGGCAGGAATTCTGGCACAAGGGAGCCACTTCCGGACACATCCAGCGGATCGTGGAAATCCGCACCGACTGTGATCAGGACGCGCTCATCCTCATGGTGGAGCAGATCGGTGCCGGAGCCTGCCACACCGGCCGTGGCTCGTGTTTTTACCGCAAGGTGATCGCCCCGGCGGAGGGTGAAACCGCGCAACTCGAATGGATCGGCCCCGGGAAATCGTTCGATCCGGCAGCGGTTTACGGAAAACCCTGATTTTCCCTCAATTTCGCGGTTGCAATTGCCAAATCGATCCGCTAGCTCTCCCGCCCCGCGCGCCAAGGCACCCCGCCCCGCGCGGTCCCACGCAATCATTTTCCGCCAAGGAGGACCCCATGACCATCATTGACAAGATCGAACAAGAACAGCTCAAGACAGATATCGCCTCATTCAACGTGGGCGACACCGTGAAGGTCCATTGCCGCGTGGTGGAAGGTGGCAAGGAGCGGATCCAGATTTTCGAAGGCCTGGTGATCGGCCGCAAGGGTTCCGGCGTGAATGCCGCATTCACCGTACGCAAGATTTCCTACGGCGAGGGTGTCGAGCGTGTGTTCCCGGTGCACACCCCGCGGATTGCCAAGATCGAAGTGATCAATCGTGGCAAGGTCCGCCGCGCCAAGCTCAACTACCTGCGCAGCCGCGTCGGCAAGCGCGCCCTGCTCGTCAAGAGCGCCAACTGATCGGCAGGCACTTCATTTTCCAAAAACGCCCCGCCGGTCATCCGGACGGGGCGTTTTGTTTGCGGCGATTTGAGGATTTCCGCTTCCACAAAATGACCGGCCGCGCCAGCTTGCCGCCGTGCGCATTCCAATACCGGTGGTGGTCCTGCTTTGCTTCGGCGTCATCGGTGGCGTCTGGTGGCATGGCACCCGCGATCATGATTTTCTCACACCTCCGCCGGAATCCGAGCTGGCTGCCATCCGTGAAAAACTGGCGGCGTCGATACCACCTGCGGATCACCCGGAAGAGGTGGATAACGAGACCACGGCTCCATCGCCGGAAAAGCAGGAGGTCATCGAACCCGGCGATTTCAACAAGCCGCCGACACTCGCGGATTACCGCGACGAGGCATGGAAGGGAGCCGCCGCGCTGGCCGGTCTGGCCGCCCGCTTGGAAGCTGCGGGCCAACCCCAACGCGCGCTGCTTGCCTGGGAGCGCGTGCTCGACAGCGCTCCGCCCGATCCGGAGCAGACACGCCCGGCCATTGCCGCCATCCAACGACTGCGCTCCGGCTTGTCGGCCTGGAACGCGGATCCGCGGGCGGCGATCGCCATCACCCTTTACGCGGGAACGGGAAAAAGCACCGCAGCCGTGATTGAGCCGCTGCTTGCGGAAATCGCCGGTGAACTGAACGCAGCCTCATCGGGCATTCTCAGCATTTCCGCCAAAGTCACATCCGGCAGCGACATTCCTGACTCGTTCGGTCCGCCGCCAGTCGCGCTTTGGTTTGCCGGGCCGGCTGATGATTCGCGTTCCACCGAGGTGCTCTCGTTCACCGTCGATTCACCGGAAAACCTGCGGGCGGATCTGCTCGAAACACTTTGCCAACTGCTTCGCGGTTATTTGGGAAGAACCGCGTCGCTGGCGGTTCCCGAAGATACAGCGACAGGAGGGCAAGTCACCGAGCCCGGCCAATGGCCAATCACCCGCCTGGCTTGGTTGGAACTCGGTTCACGGCTCAACCAGCCAAGCCGCTGATTTCCCGGCGGTTGCCAAATCCACCGGCCCATCTAGTTTGCCAAGGAAACAAGCTCCATCATGCAACCCGCCCGCCCTCAATCCACGGTGATGCCCCGCCTGCTCCTACTCTGCGTTTTGGTCGCAGGCCAGATCCTCACCGCACAGGATCGCGCCCCCGTCGAGCCCGCCTCCCTGCCAGCACCGGACCAAGCGATGGCCCCGGTCAAGCCGGTGATCGAAAAGCTCGATGAAACACGCTTCCGCATCGGTGAGGTCACCTTCGACCGCAAAACCCGCGAGATCCGTTTTCCCACCAAGGTCAACATGACCGAGGGATTGCTGGAATTCATCATCGTCCACGAGAAAGGCAAAATCCACGAGTCGCTGCTGGTCACCACCATCTCACCCACGCACCTGAATCTCGCCTTCACCCTGCTGCGCTACCCGCCCTCGCCCGAGCTTTACCC
The DNA here is from genome assembly GCA_964202135.1 of Luteolibacter sp. Classification (GTDB taxonomy): domain Bacteria; phylum Verrucomicrobiota; class Verrucomicrobiia; order Verrucomicrobiales; family Akkermansiaceae; genus Luteolibacter. The sequence continues at coordinate 6,952 of CAXNHR010000067.1, forward strand.
CTTGCCCAATGAAACCGGCGGAACCTCGGGGGATTTCCCCAAAGTCGATCCCGCCATCATGGCCGCCGCCCGCGTCGCCATCGAGGTGGAGTGGCAGGATGGCGGCCGCACCCGGCGCGTGCCAATCAACGATTGGATCCAGCACGCCGTCAAAACCACCGCCATGCCGCCCGGACCGTGGGTCTATGGCGGCTCCTTCATTTACGACGGCCAGTATTCTCCGGAAACCACCGGCGACATCGCCGCCATCTTCATCGCCCTGTCAGCACTCATCAACTACCCCGGCGAGGACAATGGAGACGACACCGTCTGGGTCCCCTACCTCAAACGCGTGCCCGATCCCGGAACAAATGTCACCGTTGTCATCGCTCCCTACAAGCCAGCCAACCTACCCGCCAAACCATGAAAATCCTGACACCCCTCCTGCTAGCCGCCACCGCGCTCACCGCCGCTGCCGTGGAAAACCCGAACCGCTACGAATCGATCCGTCAGGAAATCCGGCAATCGATCGCCCGCGGCAACGCCTGGCTCAAGGAACAACAAAAACCCGAAGGCAACTGGGACGACGGCCAGCTTCCGGCACTCACCGCGCTAGCCCTCAACGCCGCTGCGCGCGATCCCAACCTCGACCGCAACGCGCCGTTTCCCGATCACATCGAAAAGGGCTACAAGTGGCTGTTAGAGCAGCAGAAGGAGGATGGCGGCATCTACAACCGCGGCCTCTCGGTTTATAACACCGCCACCGCCGTCACCGCGCTGATGGCCGCCGGCCGCAAGGATTTCGAACCGGCGGTCGTCAAGGCCCGCAAGCATCTCATCGACAACCAATGGGACACCGACGATCCGAATGAAGGTGGCATCGGCTACGGCTCCAACAACACCCACACCGATCTTTCCAACACCTATCTCGCCATCGAGGCCATCGCCCTTTCCAGAAAGGTCGTGGAAGACGGCAAATTCGGCGAGCAACCGGAGCTCGATTGGGAAGCCGCCATCAAGTTTCTCTCGCGCTGCCAGAACCTGGAGGAAACCAACGACCGGGAATGGGCCTCCAACGATCCGCAAAACAAGGGCGGCTTCGCATACAGCCCGTTCGAATCCAAAGCCGGCGAGGCCGAAACCCCGGAAGGCCGCACCGCCCTGCGCTCCTATGGCTCGATGTCCTATGCCGGCCTGCTCTCCATGATCTATGCCAAACTCGGCCCCAATGATCCGCGCGTGATCGCCGTGAAGGAATGGCTCGGCAAAAACTACACCCTTGATGAAAACCCCGGCATGGGCGCGCAGGGTCTGTATTATTACTATCAGACCATGTCCAAGGCACTGTCCGCCGCCAACATCGACATGCTGCCGCTCGAAGACGGCAAACAAGTGGACTGGCGCAAGGAACTCGCCGGCAAGCTGCTCTCCGCGCAGCGCGAAAACGGCTCATGGGTCAACGACAACGGCCGCTGGATGGAATCCAACCCGGTTCTGGTCACCGCCTTCACCGTGCTCTCACTCGCACAGGTTTACGATTCGATCCCGCATTAAGCGCCGCATGACCAGCCACACCGCGCCCCTCACATCCGCCCAGGTGGAGAAACTCCGCCGGGTGCTGGAGGATCAGGGCTATGATTTCGAAACCAAGCCGCACGCGCAGTTCTCCGCACGCAAGGGCAGGTTGAATGTCACGGTCTATCAGAAAGGCCCGAAAGTGCTGGTGCAGGGCAAGGACACGGAGGACTTCATCCGTTTCACGCTCGAGCCCGAGGTGCTCGGCGAGGCGCGCCTCGGTTATGAGGAAATCCACGAGCCCGACAAGTTCGAGCCACACTTCGGCATCGACGAGAGTGGCAAGGGCGATTTTTTCGGCCCACTGGTGATCGCCGGTGTTTTCACCGATGCCACCATCGCGCGCAGCCTGATGGCGGCGGGCATCATGGACTCCAAGCGCGTGACCAGCGCCGCGCGCATCCGCCAACTCGCCGCAGCCATCCGTGCGACTCCCGGTTGCACGGTGGAGGTCGTTTCCATCGGCCCGGAACGCTACAACGAAATGCACGCATCATTTGGAAACCTCAACCGCCTGCTCGCCTGGGGCCATGCACGGGTCATCGAGAAACTCGCCGCCGCCCGGCCCGATTGCCCGCGGGCGCTCAGCGACCAGTTCGCACGGCCGGAAGTCCTCCAGCGCGCGCTGCGCGACAAAGGACTCAAGCTCCAACTCGAGCAACGCACCAAAGGCGAATCCGACACCGCGGTGGCCGCCGCATCCATCATCGCACGAGAACGATTCATCGATTGGATGGACAAAACCTCCACCGCCTGCGGGGTAATACTGCCGCTCGGTGCCTCCGCCGAAGTCGTGCGCGCCGCACGGGACTTGGTGGCGCTGCATGGAAGCGAGGCCCTCGGCAAGGTGGCCAAGCTCCACTTCCGCACCACCGCGGCAGTGCTCGATGCAAGCGGACTGGCCACCGATGGCGACGCGTAAGGCCTTGCAAATTAGTCGATTTTTGACGCGACAAACCCGCACGGGGCGTTATTCAATCCGCCCGCAAACCGATTCCCCAACGCTGCCTTCCCATGAAAACCATCACCAAACGCGAACTCGCCATCAGAATCACCGACCGACTTGGCGCAGATGGTCACAAAATCACCCAGCAGGACGTACTCGAAGTGCTCCAGACACTCATCGAGGAAATCACCGAGTCACTTGCCAAGGGAGACACCGTGGTGATGCGTAATTTCGGTGCGTTTCAGGTGCGCGAAATGAAAGCCAAGATCGGCCGGAATCCGAAGAACCCCGGCAAGGACGTGCCGATCCCGGCCCGTGCCGCCGTGAAGTTCAAACCCGGCAAGGAGATGAAGGAAAAGGTGGCCACCACCCTCAAGATCATCCGCGAGAAGAAGAAAAAAACCAACCCGTGACGGGTAGGCGAACATCGAACATCGAACTTCCAACATCGAATTTCGATGTGGATGACATGTTATGGTGTAAGCGTATTTCGCCAAGCAGCTGCCGGTTCCGTTTTCCCCCGCTCGCGCTGATCTGCCTGCTGGCAGCCTCTTGCGCCCGCCCCGGCGGATACCACGGCTACATGACCCGTTCCTACACCGTGCGCGGCCAAAGCTACCAACCGATGAGCGTGGACGCCGCACTAGGCCACCAGGAAACCGGCATCTGCTCATGGTATAACGAATCGAAATGGTTCGGCCTCCAACGCGGCAACACCTCGCTCGGCGAGAAAGTCATGCCATGGCACCTCACCGGCGCGCACAAGACGCTGCCCCTGCCCGCCCTCGTCAAGGTCACCAACCTCGAAAACGGCAAGTCCGTCAAACTCCGCATCAACGACCGCGGCCCGTTCATCGCCGGCCGCCATCTCGATGTCACCCCGCGCGCCGCCAAGAAGCTTGGCTTCTACGAGAACGGTCTCACCACCACCCGCCTCGAGGTTCTCTCCGTCGGCGATGGTTCCTACAAGCGCAAGAGGAAGCGCTGGCTCTTTTTTTGATCATGCTCTACCACTCCACCAACAACCCTACCCACCGCGTCGATCTCAAGGAAGCGATCCTGCGCTCGCTGCCTCCCGACAACGGCCTTTATATGCCCGACTCGCTGCCGGCGCTTGGCGACGACTTCTGGAAAATCTGGCGTCATCTCAGCTTTCAGGAAATCGGCCATGCGGTGGCGGACGCGTTTTTCGGCAGCGATGTTCCCGCGAATGCGCTGCTCGAAATCGTCGATGGCACGCTGGCCTTTGACGCGCCGGTCGTCACGCTCGGCCCGGGCGATCATATCCTCGAACTCTTCCACGGCCCCACGCTTGCCTTCAAGGATTTCGGCGCGCGTTTCATGGCGCGGCTGATGGCATGGCTGACCCGCGATGACGACCGCATGCTCACCGTGCTCGTCGCCACCTCCGGTGATACCGGCGGTGCCGTGGCCTCCGCCTTCCACAACGTGCCCGGCACCCGCGTGGTCATCCTCTATCCAAAAGGCAAGGTCTCCGGGCTTCAGGAAAAACAACTCACCGCCCTCGGCGGAAACATCACCGCGCTCGAAGTGGAAGGCTCGTTCGATGATTGCCAGACGCTGGTCAAATCCGCCTTCCTCGACCGCGAGCTCGCCGAAAACCTCAACCTCACCTCCGCGAACTCGATCAACCTCGCGCGCCTCGTTCCGCAAAGTTTCTATTACATCCACGCCGCCCGCCAATTGCCGGATGGCGTGAAGCCGGTCTTCGTGGTGCCATCCGGAAATTTCGGCAATCTAACAGCCGGCTTGCTCGCGATGAAACTCGGCCTGCCCGTCGGGCACTTCGTGGCCGCCACCAACCGCAACGACGTCGTGCCGGAGTTCCTGCGCACCGGCAGCTATCAGCCGCGCCCGAGCGAGCCGACGATTTCCAATGCCATGGACGTCGGCGCGCCCTCGAACTTCGTCCGCATGCAGGCACTCTTCGGCAACTCATGGGAGGAAATGAAATGCCATATCTCCGGCATGTGGTTTGACGATGATCAAACGCGCGCCGCCATCCGCGAGGTGAAAGCGATCCACGACTATCAGATCGATCCCCACGGCGCGGTCGGCTGGCTCGCGGCCCGCGCCTGGCGCGCGCAACATCCGTGCAGTTCCACCATCACCCTGGAAACCGCCCATCCCGCGAAATTCCCGGACGTCATGGATGCCGAACTCGGCAACGGTGCCGTGGAAATCCCCGAGCGTCTCGCCATCCTCGCCAACCGCCAGAAGGTAGCGATCCCGATGACCACCGACAAGGCCGCCTTCCGCGAGTGGCTTGCGGAAATGTAGCGGCGATCAACGGTCGGATGAGCCCGTGAAGCGCAGCGACAAGTCAAACTGCCACCAACCCGGAAAAAACAAGGTGTCGCGCCAACCCGGTTCGTCCAACAGATAGCCGGCAAAGTCCACGGCACCTGCCGCTGCCGGCAGGCAGGTGAAGCATATCAGACTTGGTTTCATGGTGTGGGTGGTGTGAGTGGAAGCGGCAGCCAGGCGAGACCGATGTCGCGGCCCATGTGGGAAACCGAATCGCCGCCCGCGGCGTCGTAGAAAATGGCGAGGCGGCCATCGACCGGCAGCACCGAGGGCATGCCGATGCAATTTTTGCTCCAAGTGCAGTTTTTGCCATCAAGCACGACCGCCTTGTCCTGCGGGTTCCACTTCAACGGATCCTTGGACCAATAGACCCAGATGGCATCGGTGTATTCCCAGCC
>CAXNHR010000068.1:0-12162 GCA_964202135.1 Luteolibacter sp.
GCGCGGGATTGATCGAGGCGGTAAAGGTGGCACTCGTCAAGGACCGCGGGTTTTTCGAGTGGATCGAAGCAAATCTAACAGAACTCGCGGCGCTGGAACCGTCGGCGCTCGAAACCTGCGTCGAGCGCTCCGCCATGCTCCACGCCCGCCACATCGCGCAAGGCGGCGATCCTTTTGAAACCGGATCCAGCCGGCCGCTCGACTTTGGTCACTGGGCGGCGCACAAACTCGAATCGCTCACTTCCTATCAAATCCCGCACGACCGCGCGGTGGCCGTGGGCCTCGCGCTCGACACGCTTTATTCCGCACGCGCCGGGCTGGCACCCGCCGCACTCATCGAGCGCGTGTTTCCCGTGCTCCACACCTTGCGCTTCACGATCTACCACCCGGCGCTCGATTGGAGCGATGAGGACGGCCGGCGCGTCGTCTTGCAGGGCCTCGATGAATTCCGCGAACACCTCGGCGGAGAGCTCACCGTGCTCATGCTCCGCGAAGTCGGCAGTGGCGAGGATGTCCACCAACTCGACCTCAAGATCCTCGGTCAATGCATCGACGAGCTCCGCGCGCTCCGCGAAAAAAGCGCCTGAGCCGCCGCCTTAGCTCCCTACTCTACTTGGCTGTTTCGTGTTTGCGGCAGAGGCGAATGAAGAAGTCAAATGTTAGCTCAGAACCTGCGGCTCAGCGAGGGGGAGGTTGGATCACCGAAGCGCCAGTGCAGCTCGGTTGCGCGCGTGATGCCGATGCGCGGACCGGCGATGGTTTTAACTGGATCGCCGCTAATGATGCCGCATTTGGCATGGCGCAGGAAACTCCGGCCGTGGATCGATCCATCGATGCCCAGCGCCTTGGTCAGCCGTCCGGGCCCCGCGCCTAAGAGCGGGTCCTTTACGCCTTGCCGGCGCCCGCGCATCCGTTCGATGCCGCTCACCGGCTCCAGCGCCCGGAACAGCACGAAGCCCGAGCGAGCGCCGCCTTTGACGAGCACGTTGAACAACCAGTGCACGCCGTAATTCATATACACATAGGCATCGCCCGCATCGTGTTTTTCGACAAACGAGCGGGTGCTCGGCCGGAACCACGTGTGGCACGCGGGATCGTCCATGGAATCATAGGCCTCGGTTTCCACGATGCGGCCGACACAACCGTGCCACTGGAAATGACAACCGATGAGCGCGCGTGCGCAGGCCACCGGGTCTTGCTTGAAGAAATCCTCCAATAAACGTTCCACATCGTTATCCGTCCGTCAATCACCGTGCAGGGACAAGCGGAAAAACACGCGATGATCTTCCGCTTGCCAGAGTGCCGCCCTCACTTACGCTTGCCGGGCAAGCACACATGAAAATCTGGCTCGACGGCAAACTGGTGGACGAATCCGAAGCGAAGATCTCGGTCTTCGACCATGGACTTCTTTATGGCGACGGCGTGTTCGAAGGCATCCGTTTTTACAACGGCCGCGTCTTCCGACTGGAGGAGCACATTCGCAGGCTCTTCGATTCGTCCCGCGCGATCATTCTCAACCTGCCATGGACGCAGGAGGAGGTTTGCAGGTTCACCTGCGAGACGGTGGCCGCCAACGGCCTGCGCGACGGCTACATCCGGCTGGTGGTCACCCGCGGTGCCGGAGAACTCGGGCTCAACCCATACAATTGCCCCAGGCCGTCGATGTTCATCATCGCCTCGACCATCCAGCTTTATCCGCAGGAGCACTACACGAACGGCCTTTCGATCATCACCTGCGCGACCCGCCGCCCGGCACCCGGCGCGCTCATGCCGCAGGTCAAATCACTCAACTACCTCAACAACATCATGGCCAAGGTGGAGGCCATCCAGGCCAACGCGCTGGAGGCCGTGATGCTCAACGAGCAGGGCTACGTGGCCGAGTGCACCGGCGACAACCTGTTCCTCATGAAAAACGGCACGCTGCTCACCCCGCTCATCAGTGATGGCGCGCTGGACGGCATCACCCGCGCGGTGATCATCGAGCTGGCCGGAAAACTCGGCGTGCCCGTGACCGAAAAATCCCTCACCCGCTATGACATCTTCACCGCCGACGAATGTTTCCTCACCGGCACCGCGGCGGAAGTCATCCCGGTGGTGGCGCTCGACCGCCGGACCATCGGCAGCGGCAAGCCCGGCCCGTTCACCGCGCGTTTCCTCGATGCCTTCCACGAACTGGCGATGAGCACCGGCACGCCGATCCAATGAGTTGTTTCCCATCATGAAATGTGACTTCTGTGACAAAAAGGCCACCGTTTTCCTGACCCAGCTCGTCGAGGGGCAGATGAAGAAGGTCTGCCTTTGCGATGCGTGCGCCAAGGAGCGCGGAGTCACCGATCCCACCGGGTTTTCGCTCGCGGACCTGCTGCTAGGTGGCGTGAGCGCTGGCAAGGGCAGCGTCACCGCGGTGAAAACCCCGATCGCCGCCGGTGGCGGACGCAAGTGCCCGACTTGTGGTTTCACACTCGATGACCTGCGCCGGGTGCGCCGCTTTGGTTGTAGCGATTGTTATGCCACCTTCAGCGAAGAGGTCGGCCAGATGTTGCGCGGAATGCACAAGGGAACCTCGCACATCGGCAAGGTGCCCGCCGGATTGATGGCCCGCCAAGTGCTTCACCAGCGCCTCGAGGAACTCCGCTCGCGCCTCGACCAGGCGATTTCCTCGGAAAGCTACGAGGAGGCCGCCGGCATCCGCGACGAAATCCGCAACATCGAACTCGGTGCCAAAGCATGAACTTTCTTTTCTTGTGTCTTGTGTCTCCCGGTCTTGATTGAGTCCTAATCATGATGCGTTTCTCCACCTTGATCAAAAATCCCGCCGATTGGATGACCGGCGGGCAGGGGGAGCATGGTGCCGTGCTCACCTCGCGCATCCGTCTGGCCCGCAACCTGCGCGGCCACCCGTTTCCAGGATGGGCGAAACGCGACCAACGCGCCGCCGCGCTCGAACTCATCCAGCCCGCGGTCGAGGCCCTGCCGCCGATGAAGGACGCGTTTTCCCAACAACTCGGCTCGCTCAATCCGGTGCAGAAGCAAGTGCTCGTGGAGCGCCACCTGATTTCCCGCGAGCACGCCGCCCGCGGTGACGGCTCGGCCGCCGTGATCGAGCGTCGTCAAACGTTCAGCCTGATGATCAACGAGGAGGACCACCTCCGGATGCAGGCGATACGCCCGGGTTTGCAGCTCACCGCCGCCTTCAACGCGCTCTCCGATCTCGACTCCGAGCTCGAGAAGTCCCTCGAATTCGCCTTCGATCCCTCCCTCGGCTACCTCACCACCTGCCCCACCAATCTCGGCACAGGCCTGCGCGCTTCCGCGATGCTCCACCTGCCGGCGCTGGTCCTCAGCGATCAGATCGGCCAGATCCTGCAGGCGGTGAGCAAGATCGGCCTTGCCGTCCGCGGTCTCTACGGCGAGGGCACCGAATCGCTGGGAAATCTCTATCAGATTTCCAACCAATCCACGCTTGGCGAGAGCGAGGAAACCATCATCCGCCGTCTGGAACGCGTGATCGCTGAAGTCGCCGTCCACGAGAGCAACGCCCGCGAGAAACTCCTTGAGGACGATCCGGCGATGGTCGCCGACAAGATCGGCCGCGCCTACGGCACCCTGCGCCACGCGCACCTCATCGAGTCCAAGGAGGCGCTCAACCACCTTTCCATCCTCCGCCTCGGCGGCTGCGTCGGGTTTTTCCCGCCGGAAACCGTGATGCTTTGCGACTCGCTGCTGATGGACATCCAGCCCGCGCACCTCCAGTTGCACTCCGGACGCAAGCTCTCACCGGAGGAAAGGGACTCGATTCGCGCGGAAATCGTCCGCTCCCGTTTGCTTTCTCTCCATTCCCCTGATAATCGTTCCACATCCCACGAACCGAAACCGGTTCCCGATACCCACAACCACCCTGGCGACGCATGAACAACTTCACCCCACGCGCTCAACAAGTCCTCGCCCTTGCTCGCAAAGAGGCGGACCGCTTCAACCATTCCTACGTCGGCACCGAGCATCTGCTGCTCGGTCTGATCAAGCTCGGCCAGGGAGTGGCCGTCAACGTGCTCGAACGCATGGGCCTCGAGCTCGAAGCGGTGCGCATGGAGGTCGAAAAGGAAGTCGGCTCCGGCCCGCCGCAGAAAGCCTCCGGCAATATCCCCTACACCCCGCGGGTGAAAAAAGTCCTCGCGCTGGCCAACAAGGAGGCCAAGGCCCTCAACCATTCCTACGTTGGCACCGAGCACCTGCTGCTCGGCCTGCTGCGCGAGGGTGAGGGTGTCGCCGCCCGCGTGCTCAAGCGCCTCGATGTGGACATCCAGCGCACCCGCAACGAAATCCTCGCGGAAATCGATCCGAATTTCTCGCCCGATGACATGGATGAGGATGACGAAGATGATCTGGAGGACGGCCCTTTCGAGGATGAGTCCCCGCAGCAAACCGGCGCACAGGCGGGTGAAGCGAAAACCAAGACTCCGGCGCTCAAGGCATTTGGCCGTGATCTCACCAAGGTCGCCAAGGAAGGCGGGCTCGATCCGGTGATCGGCCGCGAGTCGGAGATCGAGCGCGTCATCCAGATCCTCTGCCGCCGCACGAAAAACAATCCCGTGCTCATCGGCGAGGCCGGCGTCGGCAAGACCGCCATCGTCGAAGGACTCGCCCAGGAAATCGCCCACGGCAACGTCCCCGAAATCCTCCGCGACAAGCGCGTCGTCACCCTTGACCTCGCGCTGATGGTCGCCGGCACCAAATACCGCGGCCAGTTCGAGGAACGCATCAAGGCGGTCATGGATGAGATCCGCAAGGTCAAGAACGTCATCCTCTTCATCGATGAGCTCCACACCATTGTCGGCGCCGGTTCCGCCGAAGGCGCGATGGACGCATCCAACATCATCAAACCCGCGCTCAGCCGCGCCGAGTTGCAATGCGTCGGTGCCACCACGCTCAACGAATACCGCAAATATATCGAGAAGGACTCCGCACTCGAGCGCCGTTTCCAACAGGTGAAGGTCGATGAACCTTCCGTCGATGACGCGATCAAGATCCTTCAGGGTCTTCAGGAAAAATACGAATCGCATCATAAGGCGAAGTTCACCCCCGAGGCCATCGAGGCGTCGGTGAAACTCACCGCCCGCTATCTCACCGCGCGTTTCCTGCCGGACAAGGCCATCGATGTGCTCGACGAGGCGGGTGCCCGGGCCCGCATCGGCACCATGACCCGTCCACCCGCCATCAAGCAGCTTGAAGCGCGCATCGATGAGATCAACCGCGCCAAGCTCGCCGCCATCGCCGAGCAGAATTTCGAGACCGCCGCCTCGCTGCGCGACGACGAAAAGCACGCCAAGAGGGAGCTTGAGGAAACCCTCAAAACATGGCGCTCCAGCTCCGAAGAAACCATCGTCACCGTCACCGACGATGACATCATGGCCGTGGTTTCCAAATGGACCGGCGTGCCGCTGCGCCGCATGGAGGAGAAGGAAACCGAAAAACTCCTCAAGATGGAGGACGAGCTCAAGGGCCGCGTGATCGGCCAGAACGAGGCGGTCATCGCCATTTCCAAGGCGCTGCGCCGTTCGCGCGCCGATCTCAAGGACCCGCGCCGCCCGATCGGCTCGTTCCTGTTCCTCGGCCCCACCGGCGTCGGCAAGACCTACCTCGCCCGCAATCTCGCCGAGTTCATGTTCGGCGATGCGGATGCGCTCATCCAGATCGACATGTCGGAATACATGGAGAAATTCACCGCCAGCCGTCTCATCGGCTCACCTCCGGGATATGTCGGCTACGAGGAAGGCGGCCAACTCTCCGAGGCTGTTAGACGCCGCCCCTATTCGGTCGTGCTTTTCGATGAAGTTGAAAAAGCCCACCCGGATGTCATGAACCTGCTCTTGCAGATTCTCGAAGAAGGTACCATCACCGATTCGCTGGGCCGCAAGATCGACTTCCGCAACACCATCATCATCATGACCTCCAACGTCGGAGCATCATCCATCAAGCGCCAGACCACACTTGGTTTCGGCGCGATGAGCGAGGATCAGGCTGACCACGAGGGCATGAAGGACAAGATCCTCGAGGAATCGAAACGCTACTTCAAACCCGAGTTCCTCAACCGCCTCGACGACCTCGTGGTCTTCCACATGCTTGAAAAGGTGGACCTCAACCAGATCGTCGATCTCGAGGTGGCCAAGCTCGTCAAGCGTCTCGCCGAGAAGGAAATCGCACTCACCCTCACCCAGGACGCCCGCGACTTCCTCTCCGAAAAAGGCTTCGACCCCGCCTACGGAGCGCGTCCCATGCGCCGCGCCGTCGAGCGCTTTCTCGAAGACCCGCTCGCCGAGGCACTCCTGCGAGGATCCGTCAAAACCGGCGATGCCGTCAATGTCGTCAAGAAACCCGACGCCGAGGAACTCGACTTCATCGCCACCCACAGCGAAACCCAGTTGGAAGCGGGCGTCTGACCGCCGCGCCGCAGTGACATTCAATTGCCGACAAATATTCACTCTTCGCTGCTGAACAGCAGATTAGAGAGTGATTTTCGAGCATTCGTGAAAGTGCCGGAAACAGGACTCGAACCTGCACACCTTTCGATACCAGAACCTAAATCTGGCGCGTCTACCAATTCCGCCATCCCGGCTGCGGAGCGCAGCCTATCGCCTGGCGAACCCGGCGCAAGAACTCAATCGCGGGAGAGCACGCGGACCAACTCGTCAAAAACCACCTGCGGTGTGAGATCCGCCAGAACGCCGCCGGGCGCGGTGACCGAGGCGGTGCGCGGCGAGCCCGGTGGCCACGGGCCGAAGCGGTCCGGCGAGGTGGGGCCGAAGATCGCCAGCACGCGGTTTCCAACAGCCGCCGAGAGGTGCATGGGCCCGCTGTCGTTGCCGATGAACACCGAGGGTTGGCGGGCGAGTTCGATCATTTCATCAAACGGGCAGCCGGTGAGGTTGAGAAAACGCCCGTCCGGCACGGGGAAATCCGGCGCAGCGGGTTTTCCCGCGCACCAGGCGACGCGGCTTTCCGGGATGTTTTCCAGGATGAGCCGGGTGAGCGCGCTGAATCCCTTCCACTCTTTTTCCGCGCCCCGGCTGTCGGTGAAGATCACGAATCGCCGCGCGGGATCGCCATCGAAGAAACTTTTCCAAGGAAAAACCGGCCCCGAGCGAAGTTCGAGCGGGAAGCATATATCCGGATCGGTTCCCAAAGTAAGCGCGAATTCCTGCAGGACAGGGATGGCATGATGCGGGCCGTTTCCCGGCGGCATTTCCACCCTGCGACTGAACAGCGCCGCGCCCTCACGGCTGTCGTGGCGGCCCCATTTTTCCGGTGCGCGGGCGGCGGCGGCCATCAGTCCGGATCGCAAAAGACCCTGCATGTCCCAGACGGCGTCGAAGCGGCGGTTTCGCAGGGTTTTCATCACCTCCAGAATCCCGCGCCAGCCGTTTTTCCGGCGGAAATGGATCACTTCATGCACGAAGGGCGCAGCCTCCACCAGCGGCGCGAAGCGATCACGCGCCACCCAGGTGATGCGGCAATCCGGCAGCGCACGGGCCACCGTTTGCACCACTTGCAGGGCATGCACGATATCGCCCAGCGACGAAGGCTTGATGATCAGAAGACGGCGCGGGGCGGCGGGACCATTCACCTTCGGCATGCGCGAGGCTTGCCTTGGCTCCCATTCCCTTGCAACGATAAAGGCCAGCCCGCGAGCCAATGACATTCGATCCCGCCGAAATCGCCGCCCTCCAGTCCGTCCTCACGGCCCGCTGGCACGAGGAAACCCCGACCGCAGATGGCGATGGGTTTCTCCGACTGGTTCGGGAAAACCACCTGCGGAATTTCCAACTCTGGCACGAGGAGGACATCGCCCGCCGCGACGATCTCGGATCGGAGCGCGTTCATCAGGCGAAGCGCGCCATCGACCGCTTCAACCAAGAGCGCAACAATTTCATCGAGGAAATGGACAAGGCGCTCGTCGCCGCCCTGCAACCTGCCGAATCCGGCTGCCCGAAGAATTCGGAAACGCCCGGCATGATGATCGACCGGCTGTCGATCCTCGCCCTGAAGGAATACCACATGCGCGAGGAAGCCGAACGCGATGACGCCTCCGACGAGCACCGTGCGAAGTGTGCAGAAAAACTCGCCCGCATCCGATGCCAGCGCACGGACCTCACGCAATGCCTCGCCGAACTACTCGACGACGTCGTGTCCCGCACGCGGACCTTCGCGGTGTATTATCAGTTCAAGATGTATAATGATCCGGCGCTGAATCCGCAACTTTACGCAGGAGCCAAATGAGCGCAGGTCATGAAAAAATCCTTGTGACAGGCGGTGCCGGCTTCATCGGCTCGCATCTGTGTGAAGCGCTGCTCGCCGAGGGTGCCGAACTCGTTGTAATCGACGATTTCAACGAGTTCTATGATCCCGCGATCAAGCGTGGCAACATCGCCGGCTTCCGCGACCGCATCACGCTGGTGGAGGGGGACATCCGGGATGTGGCGCTGGTGGACTCAGTGTTCGCCAGCCACAAGTTTGACAAGGTGTTCCATATCGCGGCTCGCGCTGGCGTGCGGCCGTCGATCGCCGACCCGCGGCTTTACGTCGGCACCAACATCGACGGCACACTAAACCTGCTGGAAGGCTGCCGCACGTCGGGCGTGAAGCATTTCGTCTTCGCATCATCGTCGTCGGTTTACGGCGTGAACAAGAAAGTCCCCTTCGCCGAAGACGATCTCATCCAGCGCACGATCTCCCCCTACGCCGCCACCAAGCTCATGGGCGAGCAGTTATGCTCCAACTATTCCAATCTTTACGGCATTCGCTGCGTCTGCCTGCGCTTTTTCACCGTTTACGGCCCGCGCCAGCGGCCGGACCTTGCGATCTCCAAGTTCACCCGCCTGATTCTGGATGACAAGCCGATCGACCAATACGGCGATGGCAGCACTGCGCGCGATTACACTTACATCGAGGACATCATCCGCGGCACGCTCGCCGCCGGGAAATACACCGCGAGCGATTTCGAAATCGTCAATCTCGGCGGATCAGCCGCGAACACGCTGGCCCAGCTCATATCCGGCATCGAGGAAATCACCGGCAAGAAGGCCACGATCAATTACCTGCCGGATCAGCTTGGCGATGTCCCACTCACCTTCGCGGATGTTTCAAAAGCCGGGCATCTCTTCGGCTACACGCCCGGCACGCCGCTGGGAAAAGGTCTGAAGCGCTATGTGGAGTGGGTGAAGTCCAGATGATTCGCATCACACGCATTTCTGCGCAGGTAAATCGCGATCCACGCTGAATTCCCGGTCTTTTCGATCTCCTAACAATAAAACCCGAGTCTGAATGACCGAAGCAATCCAGTTGGTATCCGCGGCAGATTCCAAATTCGCACCCGGCCTGATCACCGCATTGGGGAGCGCCGTGGCAAGCGCGAGCGGGCGTTTCCATTACCATATTTCCGTCATTGACGGAGGTCTGACCGGGGAAGATTGGGACAAGCTCGAATCATGTCTTTCAAGGATAGGAACTCTCAAGGGCCTTCACGTTTCGCTGGCCCGGATTCCGGCTGCCGAGCTATCGAATCCCGACATGCCCATGAGGCGCGGCTCCCAGCTGACTTACAGCCGCTTGTCCATACCCTGCTTCTTGAAGGTTCCAAAATTGGTTTATATCGACAGTGACATCCTGTGCCTGAGAGGCATCGAGGATTTTTGGACGAATTTGGGCCACAACATCCTGGTGGCCGCCCGCGATCCGCTCGGGACGATCAGTCGGGATTCATTCGCCCGTGGCAGATTGCCATCCGCCAAACACGGGATGCCATACTTCAACGCAGGCATCATTGGCATCAACAGCGAGCGCTGGAGCATGCCGGAGAACCAGCGGAAAATCAAAGCTCTGCTTCCTTTCGCCGACCAGTTCAGATACGCCGACCAGTCATTGCTGAACTGCGCGTTTCACGATGAATGGCACGAAATCCCCGATATCAACAACCAGGTCTTGAGCCTCCGGAATTGCGCGGGCCTGGACACGGTTCACCCGGCGGCGAACTTCCATTATGTGGGAGGCCAGAAGCCTTGGCTTACCGGTGGTTCCAGCGCCTACAGACATCCCGCCAATCTTCTGTTCGATAAGGCGTATGAATGGATTTCCGGAGAGATGGCGCCCGGTCGGTCGGTGAATGAACGGTCATTGGCGAATGTGCGTAGAAAAATCATGCTCTATCGGTTTTTCCTCCGGGCCCGCGGTAGGGAGTATGCGAAGATCATGGAAACCGCATTGCAACCCGAAGCGATTGTTGACCGTTTATGGGAGGATTGGATTGCCAGATGCGAGCCAAAGCCGGGCATGGGGCAGCAGTGCGAAGGCGTCTAACAAATACGTGAATCCCTTCTTGGAAATCATCCGGACGCGGGAGAAAATGACCCGGGCGGTTTCAGGAATGCCATGCTCAAGGCGCATGGCGGCAAGCTGTTCCGCGCCCGGGCGGAGCGGCTCCGGCACGAAGTGGCCGATTTGGCGCACGCGCTTCGCGGGCATGCCTGATTTCACGAGGAAGTCGCAGATCGCCCGGGTGTTTCCGACCCATGCGTGGGCGTGGCGGTAGTAGCCATTGATTTTATAGAAACCGCCCAGCCGCGCGATGTGGACGGCCCGTGATTTACCAGGCACCCGCGTCAAACGCGTGGCACGGCCCATATAAGTCTGCACCACGCACGGTTTGTGCCCGGCGATGCGTCTGCGGATCTGCCACCATGACCATGCGTCCCAGCGGTTGGCGAGTGGCAGGTGAACTTGCTCCATGGTATCTTCCCGCAACGCTTTCGCCACAGGGCTGCCGGGGCGGGTGATGGTCGTTACTGGTTGGCCTGTCTGATGCAGCGCACGCGCGAGCCGCACGAAGAACTGATCCGCGCCGCCGAATTCGCGGCTGCGGAGGATGTGAATGGAAGGAACGGGATCCACGCGCGAATTTTGTTAGGGAGCGGCCCGCATCAACCGCCCATTCCTAAAAACCGGAGAGCGCCGCCGAAGCGTTCGCGCAGGGTGACCGGGCTTGAAAGGTATTGATCGAGCGATTCGGACTGGCGCTGCAGTCGTTCCGGCTTGAGTGAGAAATCCGGATCAACCCTATGCCAGAGAGGCTCCATTTCCATGATCGAGCCGTCGAAAGTGCTGCGCAGCCACCGATTCCGCAGCCACCAGTCGCCCTGGTCATCGACACCCGGCTGGCCGACCAAGCTCATGGCCGCGCGTTTTTCGCGTATCGCCTTTTCAAGGCACTCGCCGGCAATGCGGATTTCCGCGCCGCCCGGCTTGAAGCCCGCGGGTTCCTCCCCCAGCACGAAAGGTTCGGCGGTTTTGAATCCCTCAGGCGCATATTGATACATGCAGTCGATCAGATCATCGTCATGGATGGTCGGGGATTCCCTTCGGTGGGAATACATCTTCTTGCTGCCGAAGCTGGTGGTCAGCCTTGATCCGTCCCGGGCGAACTTGTCGATGAAACCGTTGCCTCCCTGCAGCGGCGAGCGTACCGGCACAAAGCCGGTTCCCGCGTCCAGATCCCTGAAAAGATAACTGCTGTTTATCAGGCAGAAGATTCCGCCGGGTTTGAGATTCCTGCACAAAACCCCGGCCAGTTCCTGAAACTTCGCGAATGGGAAGAGCGCGTCGATGTTGTCCACCTTCTTACTTTCGGGATACTGACAGAAGACCGACATCGCGAAAATGATGTCGTAGGGTCCGTTCTCAACGATGCCGCTTTCCTCGCTGAGGAAGACATGCGCGAAGCGGTCGTTGGAGAGCGCCTTTTTCGCCCGGCGAAGAACCTGTTTGTTGACATCGCAGCCATGGATCATGGCATGGGGGAAATAGCACCTGATGCTCTGCATCTCATGGCCCTCGGAACAGCCGAAGGAAAGGGTTCTCAACCGGCTGCCGTTCAGGCCGATGCCGTGCCGCGCCCGCATGATGGCCTGCACTGTTCTGAACACTCCGGGATAGCGATTGAAATCCGTGCTGGTGATTTTCTGGAACATGCGGTGGAGCGATTGGATGCGGTGCGGGCAAGGCTTGAGGACTTGTCCCGCCTTGCCAAGGCTTGTTTTGACTATTGGCGGGGGCTGGAGTCCGGTGCGCATGAAAGGACGATTTTAGCCCTTCCCGTGATTGCCGCCGCGGGAT
>CAXNHR010000069.1:0-12024 GCA_964202135.1 Luteolibacter sp.
GCCCGGGGCCCGCACCTACAGCGATTGGCGCGAAATGCTCGAAAAGGAACGCGGCAAAACCGACTCGGTGAGCATCACGGTGCCCGACCACATGCACGCCGCCATCGCGATGACCGCCATGCGCGCGGGTTATCATGTCTATTGCCAGAAACCCATGTGCCACAACGTGGCGGAGGTGCGCGCGCTCACCGACATGGCGCGCTCGTCCGGTGTCGTCACCCAACTCGGCACGCAGTATGCCTCGGGCATCGGCGACCGAACCACGGCCCAACTGCTGCGCGATGGAGTCATTGGAAAAATCCGCCACGTGCATCTGGTCGCGAACCGTTCCAACATCGAGCGCTACCGGATGGCCAATCCGCCGCTCAAGGTGGAGCCCGCGCCGGCCCATCTCGATTGGGACAAGTGGCTTGGGGTGGCTGCACACAGGGACTATGCGCCGGATGTCTATCATCCCTCGCTGTGGCGCTCATGGATGGATTTCAGCACCGGTTGGTCGGGAGACATCGGTTGTCATCTTTTCAATGCGGTGTGGCGTTCACTCGGTCTCACCGCGCCGCGCTCGGTCATCGCGGAAGTCCAGGAATCATGGAAGGACTCGGCCGCGCGCCGCGTCGGAAACTGGCCGCAATCCAACCACATCACCTGGCGTTTTCCCGGCAACGAAATGACCGCCGGAGACGAGTTGGTGGTGGAATGGCATGACGGCGAGTTTTATCCGCCGGAGGAAATCCGCGCCATCCACAGCGGAAAATTTCCGCAGGAAGGTGTCATCTACATCGGCATCGAAGGCTCATTGCTACAGCCTCACACGTCCGGGCCCATTCTTTACCCACGGGAAAAGTTCAAGGGCTTGGTGCGGCCCAAGCTGGAGCCGCGCAACCATTATCATGCTTTCCTCGATGCCTGCCTCGGCAGGAACGAGGCCGTTTCCAGCTTCGATTTAAGCGGGCCGATGACCGAGGCCATCCTGCTCGGCACCGTGGCGGTCCGCACGCCCGGCACCCTGCTGGAGTGGGATGCTCCTGGCATGAGGTTCCCAAACCACCCCGCCGCGGATGCGCTGTTGCGCGGGACTTATCGCGAGGGCTGGCAGGTGGAGGGACTCGGTTGATGGATTGAAAGTTTGGCAACGAAACGGCTGTATCGGAAGGAATCACCATGCGCTTTTCGTTTGTTAAATCCCTGTTTCTTCTGTCCATCCTCGTTACGATTCTCGCTCCCTGCGCCGTGGCGGCTTTCAGGCGTATTTCTCGCAGAAACGGGACGGCTCGATCCGCGATTGGACGATGCAACTCATGGCCGGTGCCGCGCGCTTCTGCCGCGACCGCCAGGAGTTATGCCATCGCAGCGAAAGCGTGCCGCAGATTGCCTTGCTGTATTCCACCGCCGGACATTACCGCCAGAGTCCTTCGCTGTTTTTCTCAAACTGCAGCGGCGTGGTTTCCCTCAAGGGCGTGCTGAACCAACTGCTCGATTCACAATATTCCGTGGATGTGCGTGGCGAACATCATCTCCGCGGAAAAATGAACGACTACCCGCTCATCGTGCTGCCGCAGTGGTATTATCTCGAACCTTCATTCCGCGAGGAACTGCTCGCCTATGTGAAAGGTGGCGGCAACCTGCTGCTTGTCGGGCCCACCATCGCCGGCTTGTTCAAGAACGAGCTGGGGGTGGAGTATGTGGAAGAAGCACCCTCAACCCAACCCGCATACATTGCGCATGATGGCTGGCTGGGCGGCCTCACCGGCGCATGGCTGCGTGTCAAAACCAATGCCGCTAGCAGTGAATTCGGCCGGGATCATGAAACCGATGATTTCAAAAGCGCCTCATGGCCTGCCGCCACCATCGCCCCGCTCGGCAAGGGCCGCATCGCCGCCGTATGGCTCGGGCTGGGCGAAAACCAACTGCAACGGCAAACCGCCGCCGCACGCGATTTCCTCGCATCCCTCACCCATGAGTTGTTTCCCTAACCGATGGTCGAGCTGCGCGGCTCGCGCTGCGTGGATGTCTCGCTGCAACGCAAGGACGGGCGCTTGTTGGTAAACCTGCTCAACACGTCCGGCCCGCATGCCGATGCCATTGTCATGACAATTGGCGAGATCGATCCGATCGGGCCGCTGGACATCACCCTGCGCCTGCCCGCAAAACCGCAGCGCGTCACCCTGGAACCCGGCGGCGAACCCATCGACTGGCGCGTAGAGAACGGTGAAATCCGGCTCACCATTCCGCGCCTCGAAATCCACCGCGTGCTGGCGGTGGAGTGATTGGTGCAAGTAAAGAAGCGGCAACGGGGAGGTGGAAGTGAACGCGCGTGGCCTGACTCCATTCAAGGAGCGGCGGACTCCGATCCGCCGAAGCCCATGAGATGGCGATGGGCAGAGGCATACCGCGATTCATCGGCGGTCCATGGGCCACGGCGATTCGGAGATCGCCGCTCCGTGTTCCCGCCTTGCAACACCGTGAAGCGGATTCACATGTTGTTTGGGCATGGCGGTTGTAAACCGCCGCCACGTTCAACTGCACCCCTGACTGGTGCCGCACTGCGTGCACACCCCGCAGGCACCGGCGCGGATCACCTTGTCGGAGCCGCAGTTCGAGCAGGTGATGCCCATGTAGGCGGTGCCGAGCGCGGTCTTGACGCGGTCCACCTTGGGCAATGCCGTGTCGTCGGTCACGCTGAGCTCGGGCACCGGGCGGTTCACTGCCTGGATTTCCATCTGCTTGATTTCCGGCATTGGCAGCTCCGTCTGATGGTTGTCCGGCGAGGTGGCCTCGCGATAGCCTTTGATGAACTCGCAGCCGAGCCAGCGGAAGACGTAATCGGTGATGCTGAAGGCGGTGCGGATGTCAGGGTTCTTGGTGAAACCGCTGGGCTCGAAACGCTGATAGGCAAACTTGTTGACGAGTTGTTCGAGCGGCACTCCGTATTGCAAGGACATCGAGGTAAGCGTGGCCACGGTGTCCATCAGGCCGCCGATGGTGGAGCCCTCCTTGGACATTTGGACGAAGACCTCGCCTGGCTGGCCGTTGTCGTAAAGACCGGCGGTGATGTATCCCTCGTGCCCGGCGATCTCGAACTTGTGGGTGAGCGACATCCGCGTGTCCGGCATGTTGCGGCGGGTGCGGGTTTCGGATTTCTTCCGCAGGTCCTCGTTTTCACGGATCAGGGTGGCGATGCGTTCGGCGAGTTCCTCCGCGCCGGGCGTGATGGCATCCGCAGCTCCGCCCATGCCGGTGGTTTTTTTCGTGTTGAGCGGGGCGGAACGCTTCGAGCCGTCGCGATAAATCGCCACCGCCTTCAAACCGAGCTGCCAGGCTTCGGTGTAGGTTTGCATGATGTCCTCGACGGTCGCGCTCTCGGGCAGGTTGACGGTCTTGGAAATCGCACCTGATAGAAACGGCTGGGCGGCGGCCATCATGCGGAGATGGCCGCGGTAGTGCAGGCTGCGCGTGCCGAGGTGTGGCTTGAAGGCGCAGTCGAACACCGGCAGGTGCTCGGGCTTGAGCCCGCTTCTAACGGTTTTGCCGGTGTCCGGATCGGTGACGTCCTCAATGGTGTCATATTTCTCGATGTGAATGAGAATGCCGGCCACTTCATCGGAGGTGTAGCCGAGGCGCTGCAGCGCGGGAGGCACGGTACGGTTGACGATTTTCAACATGCCGCCGCCGGCGAGCAGTTTGTATTTCACCAGCGCGATGTCCGGCTCGATGCCGGTGGTGTCGCAATCCATCAGGAAGCCGATGGTGCCGGTGGGCGCGAGCACGGTGATCTGCGCATTGCGGTAGCCGTGGCGGCTGCCCTGTTCGAGCGCACGGTCCCATGCGCCTCGGGCCGCATCAATGATCGCTTGGGAATCGCCGTGGTCGGCAAGTTTATAGGCATGCTCGCGGTGCAGGGAAATGACTTCGAGCATCGGCTCCTCGTTGGACACCAGCGGCGGCTCGGTGACTTCTCCATAGCGGGCATCATGATAGGACGGGAACGCCCCCTTGGCCGCGGCGAGCTCGGAGCTCACTTCATAGGCATGGCCGGTCATCAACGCGGTGATCGCACCGGCATAGGCGCGGCCTTCATCGCTGTCGTAGCCGAGACCGTGGCTCATGATCAGCGCGCCGAGATTGGCATAACCAAGGCCGAGCGTGCGGAAGGCGTGCGAGTTTTCCGCAATCGGCTTGGTCGGGTAGCTGGCGCGGTCCACCAGGATTTCCTGGGCGACGATGAAAAGCCTGACAGCCGACTTGAAGCGTCCGGTGTCGAACGAGCCGTCGGCTTTCTGGAAACGGACCAGGTTGAGCGAGGCGAGGTTGCAGGCGGTGTCGTTGAGAAACAGGTATTCGGAGCAGGGATTGGTCGAGTGCTGGCGGCCGCTTCCCTTGCAGGTGTGCCAGGTGTGGATGGTGGAATCGAACTGCATGCCGGGGTCGCCGCAGGTCCAGGTGCCGAGCGCGATCTTGCGCAGCAGCTCACGGGCATTCTTTTTCTCGCATGGCTCGCCATCAGTGACGCGGCGTGTCCACCAGTCGCTGCCTTCCACCGCGGCTTTCATGAATTCGTTGCTTGCCCTGATGGAAAGATTTTCATTCTGGAACATCACCGAGCCATAGGCGTCGCCGTTGTAACTGCCGTCATATCCCTGCTCGATGAGCGCCCAGGCTTTCTTTTCCTCGATGGTCTTGGCCTCGATGAAGTCCTCGATGTCCGGATGCCAATCCTTGAGCGTGTTCATCTTCGCCGCGCGGCGGGTCTTGCCGCCGGACTTGATGGCACCCGCCACCTGGTCGTAGATCCGCAGAAAGGACAGCGGACCCGACGGGTGGCCGCCGCCGGTGAGTTTCTCGCGCGAGGAGCGCAGCGTGGAGAGATCCGAGCCGGTGCCGGAACCGTATTTGAAGAGCATGGCCTCGGCGGCGGCGAGACGCATGATGTCCTCCATGTTGTCCTTCACGCTCTGGATGAAACAGGCACTCGCCTGCGGATAGTGGTATTGGCCGGCAGCGCGCTTCGCCTTGCCGGCATTCTCGTCCCAGTGCCAGCCGCCTTCGCCGCGGCCGTCGCCCACGCCGTATTGATGATGGAGCCCTACGTTGAACCAAACCGGCGAGTTGAAGGCACCGTGCTGGTGCAGGCACAGCCAGGTGAGATCCTGATAGAAATTTTCCGCGCTCGCCTCGTTGGCGAAATAGCCGTCCTCCAGCCCCCAGTCGGCGATGGTGCGCGTGACGCGGTGGATGAGCTGCCTCACCGATTGCTCGCGGCCGCCCTTGCGGGGATCGGTGCCTTGGGTGACGTCACCGTAGAAATATTTGGAAACGGCGATCTTGGTGGCCAATTCGCTCCAGGATTTGGGGACCTCGACGTTTTCCTGGCGGAACAGCGCTTTGCCGCTGTCATCGGTAATTTCCGCCGTGCGGTGGTCCCACTCGATCTCATCGAAAGGCGACACGCCGGGAGTGGCGAAACTGGGTTCAAATTCGAGCCCTAAGGCGCTTGGTGGGGTGGAGGACATGCGGCGGGAAGGGTTTTCAAGGGTGGATGCGGACGAGTTCATGGGGTTTTGGAGTGGATGGAGGATGGGGTGGGGCGAGGGCTTGGGGTAATTAGTTCGGAAATGTGAAGAGATGCTAGATGTTGTGTAAGGATGTTCTATTTTTCTACCATGGGTTGTGCGAGCCAAGCAAAAAATGCACAATCGCTCTGCAAGCCTCATGATTCCAAGGAAGATTTTTCACAAGCCTGTTCGAGTGAAATCACATTCCGGAAAAGTGCCATGCAAAATTGGGCTCACACGTGCTGCCCGCAGCGCCGTCTCGTAGTCGGGATTTGCCACAACCCGGATTTCTTGTCATGGCCGATGACCAGGGATGGGGCGACATGGGCTATCAAGGCTATCCTGTGATCAAAACGCCGCATTTCGACAAGATGGACGCCCAAGCCAAGGGTGAGGAGCCCGGAAATCCGGAACGGCTCCGACTGCACATCCGAGTGAATGCCGACAATGCGCGGTTGCATCCTGCCGTAGTCCGTGGTTGCGCCGCGCTGCCGGGCAGGCTACCACTGCGGCACGTGAGCGCACTGGGTTTTATCGAGGTTCCATTTTTCAGCATCGCCGCCGTGGTGGCCGATGGGGTGGCCAAGACCAGCGGCGTGCGCATCCTCGGATTCGACACCAGCGGCAGCGAGGAAATCGTCATCCGCATCGCGGGCGGCGTCTCGGAAGTGGCGGACGCCTTGGAGACCGCCGAAGAATGCGCCCGCAAGCTCGGTGTGAAATATCTCGGCACCCGCCTCGCCAAGCCCGACAGCCATTTTTCCGAACTTTACTCCGGCCCCAATGCCATCAATCCGCTCTACGGCGGACGCGATCAATTCCTGCCCACTGATTTTCCCAACCCCGATCCCGCCATGACCACCGAATCCCAAGCCCTCGGCATTCTCGAAACCCAAGGCCTCACCGCCATCCTCGAAGCCACTGATGCCATGCTCAAAACCGCCGATGTGAAACTCGTCGGCAAAGAAAAAATCGGCGCTGCCTACGTGACCATCATCGTGCGCGGCGACGTGGCGGCCGTCACTGCCGCAGTGGCCGCCGGTGCCGCCGCCGCCGCACCGCTGGGCAAGGTGATCGCCTCGCACGTCATCGCCCGGCCGCATGCCGAGATGCTGGCACTGCTGCCGAAGTGAGCGTCACAGCAGCCCGAGCGCCGCGGAAATGAGCAGGTCGTCATCGATCAGCCATTTCGCGGTTTCCGCGCCCGGAGATGAGGGTTTGGCCGGGGTGGCGGATTGGGAAACATCGAGGGTGAGGCCCTCGCCGCGGATCCGGCGGACCATGCCGCCGGCATCATAAACCGCCATGAAGGCGGCGAGCACCCGGACCGCTGACTTGGTGAGCGCGACATCCTCGCTCCGACCGAGCAGGGCGTCGAGCAGGCCGGGCAGTGGGTCGGCGGATGAAGTGAAACGAGTGGCGGTGGCGACCGGAGCGCTGGTGAGGCCGTCGGCACCGGCGGCGCTGAGTTCCTCGGCGAGGGCCGCAGTGCGCGCGGCTAGATCGGCGGCTTGCAGTGCCTGTGGCAGACGGGTTTCCAAGGCGCTTGCCAAAGCCACCTGGCGTTCATGCAAGCGTGTCCAATCCGGTGATTGGATGTCCGAATCACCATCGGAACCGGTGCGGCGGCCGGCCACGCCGGCTTGCACGAATGATGCCACCGCCTCGGCGGCGCGCTGACAGCCGATTCCCGCGCAGACAGGTGCCAGCGCGAAAGCCGCCAGACGGCTGGCCAGCAGGACATTGCCCATGGCCTGCATTTTCGCGCCGAGCAGGGCGTCGCGCTCACGTTTCACCGTGAAAAACTCCATCGAGCGGCGCAGCGTGACTTCCAACTGCGGGATGTCCCACGGCTTGGTGATGTAGCGGAAAATGCCGCCCTGGTTGACCGAGCCGATGGCGGCGTCGATGTCCGCGTAGGCGGTGGAAAGGATCTTGATGATATCCGGATAGTCACCGGCGATTTTCGAGAGGAAACCCACGCCGGTTTCATTGGGCATGCGTTGATCAGTGACGATGATGCCGATCTCAGTGGCGTGCTCGCGGAAGACGGCGAGCGCCTGCACGCCGTCCTCGGCCTCGATGATCCGGAATTTCTCGCCAAACAGGCGGCGGAAATATTTGCGGGTGTTAGCCTCGTCGTCCACGAACAGGATGGCGTAACGTTGATAGTCGTAATCTTCGGGCTCGTTCATTGTGGCAGTGACTGGTTGATAAGGGAGTGTGGGATGTCGGGAACGCTTAAGAAGTTAAACGGCGGATGCGGATCGGTCGAGAACGGATTCGGATGCCGGGGGCGGCGCGTTTTGCGGATCGGGGTCGGCCTCGGGTTCGTCGGAAATTTGCGGGAAAACGATGCGGAAGCGGGTGAAGGCACCCGGGCGGCTGTCCACTTCGATGAGCGCCTTGTGGGATTCGAGGATCTGATAGGTGATGGAGAGCCCGAGGCCCATGCCCTTGCCGACCTCCTTGGAGGTGAAGAAGGGATCGAAAATCTTGGGCAGGCTTTCCGGCGGAATGCCGATGCCGTTGTCGAAAAAGGTCACCTGCCAGCCTTCGCCGGCGGGTTCGAGTGTCACATCGATGCGGCCGGGTTCGCCGCCCGGGGCCTCGGCGATGCGCTGCTCGATGGCATCGATGCTGTTTTGGAAAAAGTTGATGAAAACCTGCGCGAGTTGGTTGGCGTTGGCGCGCATGACCGCATGCTCGGGCATGGTCAGGTTGAAGGCGATCCGGTCACCCACCTGGTGGCTGATCATGCGGCGTGAGCGGCTGATGATTTCCACCAGGTCGGCATCGCCGGTGGTCATGGTCTCCTCGCGGGTGAACTTGCGCAGGTCGATGACGATCTGCGACACGCGCCCGATGCCGTCGCGGATGTCCTTGAGGATGTCGAGGAAGTCCGCCTGATCGGCTTCGGGCAGGTTGCGGGTGAAGGTTTCCAGCGTGTGGATGCCGACGTTGGCGTAGTTGAGCGGATTGTTGATCTCGTGGATGATGCCCGCGCTCATGCGGCCGAGCGCGGAGAGTTTCTCATTGCGGACCATCAACACTTCGTTCTCCTTGATCTGCTCGAGCGCGGACTGGAGTTCGCTGTTGAGATCCGCCATCTCGCGGCGGACACGGGCCATCGAGAGCTGGTTTTCCAGCCGCAGCGCGAGCTCGGCGGTGGAGAACGGTTTTGTCAGAAAATCGTTGGCTCCGGCCTGCAGCGCGGTCATCTTGGTCTGCTCGTCGGCGCGCGCTGTTAGAATGATGACCCCCATGCCGCGGGTGGCGTGGTTGGCGCGGATGCCCCGGCAAACCTCGGCACCATCCATCTCCGGCATCATGTGGTCGAGCAATGCGAGCTGCGGCCGCCGCAGCCGTGCGAGTTCGAGCGCCTCGGCACCGTCCGCCGCTTCGATCACATCCACGTTTTCCATCTGCATGCGGAGGAAACGGCGGATGTCCGGTTCGTCGTCGGCGATCAGGATCAAGGGCCTGTTGCCACTCGGGCGTCCGATCACCAGCGGGATCGGCTGGCCGATCGGTGCGGCCGGTCCGGGTGCGGTGCGCGGGCCCATTTTCCCGGGGATCGACATCGCGGCCTTGCGGTGGAGTTCCGCGATGTTGCCGCCGTCTTTCAACACATCCTCGGCTTCGTCGTCCGCATTCGATGTTTCTGCTGCTTCCGCCGGGAGTTCGATGATGAAGGTGGTGCCCTGGTTGACCTGGCTTTCGACCTTCACCGTGCCATTCATCGCCTCGGTGAGGCCGCGCACCAGGGCCAGGCCGATGCCCGCGCCCTGGAACTTGCGTGTCGATGAGGTATCCACCTGCCAGAAGCGCTCGAAGATCCGCGGCAACACCTCCGGTGGGATGCCAACGCCAGTGTCCTCCACGCTGAGGCGCAGCTGGTTTTTGGAAATATGCAACTTCGCTTCGATCGTGCCGCCGGATGGCGTGAACTTGATCGCGTTGATGACCAGGTTGAGCAGGATTTTGTCGAACTTGTCGCGGTCGAGCTGGATCGACTCGCTGTCACTCTGGCAGTCCCACAGCAAGGCCACGCGGTCTTGCTCTGCGAGGTGGCGCAGCGAGCGCAGCAGCCCGTCGAAATGCGCGGCGATCGGTGTCGGCTGGCGTTTGACGTCGCCGTGTCCGGTATCGAAACGCACCAGGTCGAGCAGGTCGTCGATGAGTTTGAGCAGGCGCAGGCCGTTCTGCTCGAGCATGCCGGTCATTTCGCCGATGACCGGCTCGCCCGGCTGGCGGCCGAGCAGGATGCGGAGGCGCTCGGTGATGCCGAGCATGATGGTGAGCGGTGTGCGCAGTTCGTGGCTGATGTTGGCGAAGAAGCGCGTCTTGGCCTCGTCCAGTTCGCTGAGTTGCCGGTTCTGCGACTCGAGCAGTTGTTTGGCGCGTTCGACCTCGTTGCGCAGGCAGAACTCGCGGAAGCGCAGCCGTTCATAAAAATAACTTCCAGCCATCACGAAGACCGAAGTCACGAAAAGGAAATACGCATTGCCGAAAAGGATGTGGAAATCCGGCCTCACCGGTGCCAGCCACACGCTGATGGCATAACTCACGAAACATGCCATGATCATGCCGAGCGAGTTCCAGAAATTCCACCGCAGCAGCAGCGAAAGCCCCACCAGCACGAGGTTGAGACCGGCGTAGTAGGTCGAATTTCCGCCTTCGGTCCGCGCGATCATCATGCAGATCGAGATGATCGGCAGCAGCGCGACTCCCTGGGCCAGCACCCTGGCCTTGAGAAAAGTTCCCTCCTTGCCGAGTTGCCAGAAGATGCCGGTAAGCAGGATTGCGCATACCACACGGATGAGCAGGAACTCCATCGCGTGCTCCCGCAGGATGATCAAGTCCAGCGACCAGCCGATGAGCATGAACAGCGCCGCGATAAAGGCCGCGCGGCGCGCGTTGTGCCGTGCGATGCCGCTTTCGTATTCGCGGAACGCGCGGCGGAGTTCGCTCTCCGCGGGAGCGGGCATGGCGGCGGCTTCAGCCATCGGCGAGTTCGATTTCGAGGAACAGGTTCACGCCGGTGGCATCCGCGCCGACCTTTGTGTCCTTCGGATTGAGGCCCTCGGGCACCAGATCCATCATTTCGTTTTCATCCCGGTAAATCAGGTTCCACTCCATCACATATTCCATCCAGGCCTTGCGCGGATTGCTGGTGGCCACGTTGGTGACGATGACCACACCGCCCGGCTTGAGCATGGTGCGGAAAAGTTCGACCATGCGCTTGCAGACACGTTGTGACAGGTAATCGAACAAGCCCGCGCAATAGACGAGATCATAACCGAGAGGCTTGGTGTAGGTGCGATAAAGAAACGGCGAACAAAGAACGATCGGGTGGAGCTCGCGGCGCACATAGGATTTGTGCACGGCCACTTCCGCTTGCCCCACCTCCGCCGAAACTTCCTCGAAGTGCTGCATCGTCGGCAGGACCTCGTTCACCACGCGGTCCTCGATGCCGGAAAAAATTTCCTGCTCCAGATCCTCGCGGCGGCGCGTGACCGTGGTGCGGATCCCCACGTCGATGCCCGTCAGCCAATGCTGGATGCCGGTGAGCGTGCTGGCGAGATCCGCGACGGCCAGCTTGAACGGATCATGCACATGGTTGGCGCTTTTCCATTCGCCCATGAAGGTGGCGAACTGATTGGCGAGATTGGCACTGCCATCCAGCGAGGTGCCGCTCACGCCCGACAGGAAATCCACCTCCACCCAACCCTCGTCGAGCATCGCCTCGCAAACCAGCACGATGCCGGTGTTGAGCAGATTGCTCACCACTGCCTTGCCTTGGTAAAGCAGGCGTCGCGAGGCCATGATCCGGAAGTCCGAGAGCACCTCCGACAACTGCAGGATGCTGTAAGGATTATAGACCTCGAAAACCACCGAGTAGCGCGTGATCCGGAGCAGATTGGCCGTCAGTTCCGTGCCTTGGCTGTTCCGGCAGGTGATGACGCTTTGCGAGGAATTGCTGCTTAAATCCATATCCGGTGATGAAATCGGCCGCAGAATGGCAGGTCTCCCCGTCATCGCAAGCCGCGAGACGGAAATTAGAAGAAATCCTGATTTTCGATCTAACTGGACATCAACCGTCCTGGCCGGGCAACGCACAGGGCATGTGCTCCAGATTTTTTATTGTCGCAGGGCAGGGGATCGCTGAGTAGGAAACTCCCGTCCAAGACATTTTTATGAAAGCGATGATCCCCTGCCTGTTGACCGGAGCCGCCGCGCTTTTTGTGGTCTCCCAAAAACCAGCCGCCGAGCAGCCGCCTCCGGGCGCTGCGGAAAAGATCTCCGAGGCGTTGCCCGCGGAGGCCTATGCCAAGCCGGAGAAACCACGCAGGCTGCTGGTTTTTTCCATGACCAATGGATTCCGCCACGCATCGATCGCCACCGGCAAGGTGCTGTTAGAAGAAATGGGCCGCCGGACGGGTGCGTTCGAAGCGGTCGTCAGCGATGA
>CAXNHR010000070.1:0-11907 GCA_964202135.1 Luteolibacter sp.
GAGCCGATGGAAACCTCGGTGCGCGTCCGCTACCGCCTCGATGGCAAGCTGATCCATGTGGATACCCATCCGAAAAAACTGCTGCCTCCCATCATCGCCCGCCTCAAGGTGATGAGCGGCACCATGTCGATCGCGGAAAAACGCCTGCCTCAGGACGGCCGCATCCAGCTCAAGATGGGCGACAAGGAGGTGGACCTCCGGGTTTCCTCGGTGCCATCGAACCACGGCGAGTCGATCGTGATGCGGATTCTCGACAAGACCGCGCTATTGCTCGGCCTGCCAGAACTCGGTTTCTTCTCGGACGACCAGCATGTGTTCGAGCAATTGCTCGGCCTGCCCGACGGCATCCTGCTCGTCACCGGCCCCACCGGTTCCGGCAAGACCACCACCCTCTACGCCTGCCTCAACGTCATCAACAAGCCGGACAAAAAAATCATCACCGTCGAGGACCCGGTCGAGTATGAGCTTCCCGGCATCAATCAGGTCATGGTCAAAACCGACATCGGCATGACCTTCGCCGCCGCGCTGCGAGCCATGCTGCGCCAGGCCCCCAATATCATCATGATCGGGGAAATCCGCGATGCGGAAACTGCGAACATCGCCATCAATGCCTCGCTCACCGGGCACTTGGTTTTCTCCACCCTGCACACCAACGACGCCCCCTCCGCCGTCGCCCGTCTTGCGGACATCGGCGTGAAGCCGTTCCTTATCGCCTCCGCCGTGCGCGCGGTGCTCGCCCAGCGCCTGGTCCGCAAACTCTGTCCCATCTGCAAGGCCCCGGCCGTGCTCACCGACAAGGAAATGCGCGCCCTCTCGCTGGACTCATCCCGCATGACCGAGGCCACGATTTTCGGCCCCGTGGGCTGCGAAAAATGCCGCGGCAACGGCTTCAAGGGCCGGATGGGCATTTTCGAGCTGTTCCTCATCGACGACGAGGTCCGCCAAATGATCAACACCGGCCTCACCACCACCCAGCTCCGCCGCCGCGCCCGCGAGCTCGGCATGCGCACGCTTCGCGAGGACGGCATCCGCAAGGTGCTCGCCGGCCTCACCTCCGGTGGCGAGGTCGTTCACGCCACCATGTCGGACGCCGATTGATCATCCCGAATCATCTCAAATTTCAAATTTGAAATCTTAAATCCCTTTTTGCCCGTCCCATGGACAACCACCAGATCATCGAACTCCTCGAATCGCGCGGCCTTATCGATCAAAGCCTCGCCCAAGACATCATCGCGGAGGTCAACCAGAGCGGAAAGGAAATCGCCGAAATCCTCGCCGACTTCCAAGTCATCCAGCACCGCGATGACATCTGGCCGCTGGTTGCCACCGAGCTCGGCACCCAGATGGTCGATATCCGTAACTGGACACCACCCGACGCACTGCTCGCCCTGGTCCCCGCCGGCACGGCCCGCCTCCACGGCGCACTGCCCGTGCAGTTTGATGAAACCGGCCTTCACGTCGCCCTCGTCGATCCGCTCAACCCGCAGACCGTCGAAGACCTGCGCTTCGCTCTCGGTCGCGAAATCCACGTCGTGGTGGCACCCGATTACCTCGTCGAATCAAAAATCAACGAGTGCTACGGCGGCGAAGGCAAGGCGATGGAGGACATCCTGGCCTCTTTCGAACTCGGCGGAGACTCGATCAGCACCCAAGACCTCGAGTCCGAGGCCAACTCCGCACCCATCATCCGCTACGTCGATCTGGTGCTCTATCAGGCAATCAAGGAAAAGGCCTCCGACATCCATTTCGAGCCCTTTGAAAAGGACTTCAAGATCCGCTACCGTGTGGATGGCGCGCTCTATGAAATGGCACCGCCGCCGGTCCACCTCGCGCTACCCATCCTTTCGCGCGTCAAGGTCATGTCCAACATGAACATCGCCGAGCGGCGCGTCCCGCAGGACGGCCGGATCGTCAAGCAGGTGGGTGATAAACAAGTGGACATGCGCGTTTCTTCCCTGCCCACCCATCACGGCGAGTCCATCGTGCTGCGCGTCCTCGACCGCTCCTCGGTCAATCTTACCCTCGAAAACCTCGGCCTGCCCACGAGCATCTACGAATACATCACCGACACCATCGAGAAGCCAAACGGCATTTTCATCGTCACCGGCCCCACCGGTGCTGGCAAGACCACAACCCTTTACGCCGCACTGCGCCGCATCAACACCATCGATTCCAAACTCCTCACCGCCGAGGACCCCGTGGAATACG
The DNA here is from genome assembly GCA_964202135.1 of Luteolibacter sp. Lineage (GTDB taxonomy): Bacteria > Verrucomicrobiota > Verrucomicrobiia > Verrucomicrobiales > Akkermansiaceae > Luteolibacter. Next base: position 2,209 of record CAXNHR010000070.1, read on the forward strand.
ACATCGATGGCATCATCCAGATCCCTATCAACGAAGCCATCGGCCTTGATTTCCCGCGCGTCCTGCGTGCCTTCCTCCGTCAGGACCCGGACCGCATCATGATCGGGGAAATGCGCGACAAGGAAACTGCCACCATCGGCATCCAGGCCGCGCTCACCGGGCACTTGGTGCTCTCCACACTCCACACCAACGACTCAGCCGGTGCCGTCACCCGTCTCATCGACATGGGCTGCGAACCCTTCCTTGTCGCCGCCTCGCTGGAAGGCGTGCTTGCCCAGCGCCTCGTGCGCACCATTTGCAAGGACTGCAAATCCCCCTACGAACCCAACGAGGCCATCCTCAGCCAGCTCGGGATTTCCGCCCACGAGCTCGGCGACAAACAGTTCTCCACCGGTGCCGGCTGCAACTCCTGCGGCCAGACTGGTTACCGCGGCCGCCGTGGACTCTACGAGCTGCTCAACATCACCGATCCCATCCGCGAATTGATCACCGGCCGCGCCCCCACCGTCGTTATCAAACAAAAGGCCATGGAGCTCGGGATGAACACTCTGCGCGAAGATGGTTTACGCAATATTTACCTTGGCCATACAACCATCGAAGAAGTTCTCAAATACACCTGAATCCGACGATTTTCCCATCGCCATCCCGATTTTTTTTCAGTTCGCTCACTGAACAGGACATTAAAAACTCCAAGCACACCGATTCCATGCCCAACTTCCAATACGCAGCCCTCGACGCCAAAGGCGAAGAAACCACCGGCATCGTTTCCGCCAATAGCGAGGCGGAAGCCATTCAGCAACTCCGCACCCAAGGCCTCTACCCCACCCAAATCCAGGAACAGGGTAAGGGCAAGAAAGGTGCCAAGACCGTTGCCCCCACCAAACGCAATGCCAAGGCCAAGGCCAAGGCATCCAAGTCCAATCTCGGCGGCCGTGTGAAGCCCAAGAACCTGATGATCTTCACCCGCCAGCTCGCCACTCTCATCGACTCCGGCCTGCCGCTGCTGCGCAGCCTGACCGTGCTCGAAAAACAGGAACCAAATCCGGTCCTGCGCGCCACCGTCGCAGCCCTCGCGGAGAATGTCCAAGGCGGCTCCACCTTCTCGGAATCGCTCGCCCAGCACCCCAAGATCTTCAACAAGCTCTACGTCAACATGGTCAAGGCCGGCGAACTCGGCGGTGTGCTTGAAATCGTCCTCAACCGTCTCGCCGAGTATCAGGAAAAGGCCCAGAAACTCAAAAACAAGATCGTTTCCGCGATGGTCTATCCGGTGATCGTCATGTTCATCGCCGTCGCCATCCTCGTCTTCCTGATGATTTTCATCGTGCCCAAGTTCAAGGAGATGTTCGCCAACACCGATCAGGAACTGCCGATGATTTCCAAGATCGTCTTCGGCACCTCGGAGTTCTTCCTGGCCCGGCCGCTCGTTCTTCCCAACATCGTTTTCGTCTTCATCGCCGTGGGCATCGGCGTGTTCCTCTTCAACCTCTGGGGCCGCAGCAAGGGCGGGCGCAAGGCCATCGACAGCGCCAAGCTCCACCTTCCCATCCTCGGCGACATCCAACGCAAGAGCGCCGTTTCGCGGTTCTCACGCACGCTCGGCACCCTCGTCACCTCCGGTGTGCCCATCCTCCAGGCCCTCAACATCACCCGCGACACTGCCGGTAATGTGGTCATCTCCCAAGCCATCGAGAAGGTCCACGAGGCCGTCAAGGAAGGGGAAACCATCGTCACACCGCTGCAAGCCTCCGGCGTCTTCCCGAACATGGTCATTTCCATGGTGGACGTCGGCGAGGAAACCGGCCAACTCCCGGAAATGCTCCTCAAAGTGGCCGACGTCTATGACGATGAAGTGGACAACGCCGTCACCGCCCTGACCTCCATCCTCGAGCCGATCATGATCGTCTTCCTGGCCCTGATCGTCGGCTCCGTGGTCTTCGCGCTGTTCCTGCCGCTCATCAAGATGATCTCCACCATGGGCAACCAGTGAGCCGGAAAAGTGGCCCGGGCGTCCCGCCCGGAGCCCCGTTTGATTGAAGATTGATGATTGACGATTTTCGATAGTTGATCTGCCGGAGCAGCCTCTCAACAGCCAATCACCCATTCAAAAATCTACCATCATCAGTCGTCAATCGAACCCATTCAGACGCCTGAAATCCCAGATAATTCGTGTAATCCGTGTAATCCGTGGTTTCTTAACCCGCATTCAGGCACAACCCACCGTCATGAAAATTCCATCCCGCCGCCATCCCGCCGCCTTCACCCTCATCGAGTTGATGGCGGTCATCACCATCATCGTCATCCTCGCCGGCATGGTCGTCGGCGGCCTCGGCTACGTCAACGAAAAGCAGGCCCGCGAGAAAGCCAAAATCCAGATCGCCCTGCTCTCCAAGGCGCTTGAGGAATACAAGCTGGATAATGGAACCTATCCGACACCTTCCGGGACATCCGGTGCCGCGCACAGCGCGGGGACTGGCAATACTTATCTGCTTTACCAGCGCCTGTATTTGGATGGGGCCAGCACCACACCTCCCGGCAAGATCTATCTGCCCGAACTGGATCCGCTGAACAACAAACAGGGCTGGGTCACTGGTGCCGGCACTTCGATTGCCATTGTGGATCCATGGGGACAACCATACCGCTACCGTGTCGGTGTCTTTTCCACCGGCGCAGCCAACAGCAATGCGCAGAATCCGGATTTCGATCTCTGGTCTGTCGGCAAGGATGGCAGGTTCAATAACGGATCGCTCAGCCACTCCGACAACCGCGACGACGTCCGGAATTTCTGAGCCACGGAGCGCGGACTTCAGTCCGCGTTGTTTCTGATGGCAGCGTGACATGCAGGTCTGACATTTCATCATGAGGCGGACTGAAGTCCGTACTCCGTAATCCTCACTCCACCGGCCACTCGCCGCGGGCGATGAGAAGTTTCTGGATACCACCGATTTGTTTTCGACGCCCGGGCCATCCCGATTCAAGCTCCGCCTATGGCGAAGGTATTGGTGGGTATCTCTGGCGGCGTGGACAGCGCGGTGGCCGCCGCCTTGCTCGTGGAGCAAGGCCACGAGGTGGCCGCCGGCTACATGAAGAACTGGATCAACGACGAGGGCATCCCCGGCGATTGCCCGTGGCAACAGGACATCGAGGACGCCCACGCCGTATGCCGCACGCTGGGCATCGAACTGCGCGTCATCGACCTGATCGATTCCTATCGCGAGCGCATCGTCGATTATCTCATCGAGGGCTACCGCTCAGGCATCACGCCCAATCCCGACGTCTGGTGCAACCGCGAGATGAAATTCGGTGTCTTTCTCGATTACGCGCTGGCGCAGGGATTCGCGTTCGTCGGCACCGGCCACTACGCCCGGCGGCGGAATCTAACAGACGGATCCGCAGCCATCCTGCGCGGAGCGGATCCCAACAAGGACCAGAGTTATTTCCTCGCGTTGATGACGCAGCACCAGGCGGCGCACGCGCTCTTTCCCACCGGTGAAATGCTCAAGCCGCAAGTACGCGAGGTTGCGCGGCGCTTCAATCTGCCGGTCGCCGAAAAAAAGGACAGTCAGGGGATTTGTTTCCTCGGCCAGGTGAAAATGAGCGATTTCCTCCACCACTACCTGCCGGATTCACCCGGCGAAATCGTCGATCCCGCAGGCCGCGTGCTCGGCGAGCACCGCGGCCTGCACCTTTACACGCTCGGCCAGCGCAAGGGCCACGGCGTCGCCTCGCCGCGCGAGGGCATGGCCTATGTCGTCGTCGGCAAGGACCCGGAGAGAAACCGCCTCATCGTCGGCTGGGACACGCCCGCTGCCGATGGGCTCTACACCCGCACTTGCACCGTCGGCACGCTGTCCTCGCTCAACGAGCCGATCGAGGACAAACGCCTCGTCGATGCCCAGCCGCGCTACCGTGCCAAGGCGGAACCCGCGCGCGTCGAGCCTCTCGGCGGCGGCCGGCTGCGCCTCGAATTCCAACAGCCGCAGCGCGCCATCGCCCCCGGCCAGATCTGCGCCTTCTACGACGGCGGCCGCCTGCTCGGCGGCGGCGTGTTCGAAAACATTCAATAGCGCCACCCACACCCTACAAATCCCGCGTGCGGCCGCACGCGGGATTTGTAGGGTGCGAATCGCGGGATCAACGGCCTTGATCGAAGAGTTCGGAGAATTTCTCCGCTCCTTGGATTTCGAGCGAGGTCCATGGCGCGGTGCCGCCGGCGAGGACCAATGCCAGCGGCGAGGTTGTTAGATCGTCGGGCGGCGCACCCCGCAGGCTGTCCACCGTGGCAGTGGGGTCGAGGCGGTTGAGCGGATACATGGCGTAGCCGGCGCCGATGTCCACGCCATCGCTGGCGCGCATCTCGAAGTGCAGGTGTGCCGGATAATATCCATTGGCGGTGCCGACAGTGCCGATTTTCCCCCCACGCGGGACCAGTGCGCCTCGCGGCACGTCGATGCGGTCGAGGTGGGCATGCATCGAGTGTAGAACTTTGCCGTTCGGCTCGCGGTGTGCGATGACAACCAGCTTGCCCCAGCCGGGTGAGGGTTCGCCGGCATAGAGCACCAGTCCGTCGGCCACCGAGAAGACGGGATCACCTAGGTCGGTGTCCATGCCGCCAATGCCATTGAGGTCGTCGCCGGTGTGGCGTCCGCCGCGTTTTTCGTTCATCTCCCAGAATTTCTGGGCGTTGTAGGTGAGCGCGCCGCGCTCCGAACCCATCGGCGGATCAAAACGCGTGGCCAGCGGAATTTGGGCGGTCTGCCAGGCGGATAGGAAATGGAAGCGATGGTCCGGGGCTCCGCTCTCCGGCATCGCCAGCGGCGGGTCCGCGTCCTGGAAACCAATGCGCTCGACGGGCGGCTTTTCACCCACCCGCCACAAGATCACGCCGACGATTCCCGCCGCGGCTGCGAGCGTGAGAAGCATCATCAGGTTGGACGAGGGCCTGCGCACGGCCGCACTTTGGTAAATGCCGCGATCCCGCGCAAGCCGGGCGTTTTCCGGTGCTTTCCACCTTTGACAATCCGGCCCGCGGCACGCAGTTTCGCCGCGCGAACCCGCACCCCTCAACATCCATGGCCTACGATCTCATTGTCATCGGCGGCGGCCCTGCCGGCTACGTCGCCGCCATCCGCGCCTCCCAACTCGGAAAAAAAGTCGCCTGTGTCGAAGCCGACCGCGCCGGCGGCACCTGCCTCAACTGGGGCTGCATCCCCACCAAGGCGCTGCTCAAGAACGCCGAACTCTATCAGACGCTCAGCCACAAGGCCGCCGAGTTCGGCCTGAAAATCGACGGGCTTTCCTACGATTGGTCCGCAGTGGTCGGCCGTTCGCGCAAGGTTTCGGACCGTCTGGCCGGTGGCATCGAGTTTCTCTTCAAGAAGAACAAGGTCGATTACGTCCGCGGTTTCGGCTCGATCGAGGGCACCGGCAAAGTGGGCGTGAAGGCAGCCGATGGCAGCTCGCAGGTTCTTGAAACCAAGGACATCCTCATCGCCACCGGCTGCAAGTCCCGCGAACTGCCTTCCCTGCCTTTCAACGGCAAATCGGTGATCGGCTCCAAGGAGGCGATGACGCTCGCCACCCAACCGAAGGAGATGGTCATCATCGGAGCCGGAGCCATCGGAGTGGAGTTCGCATATATTTACAATGCCTTCGGCACCAAGGTGACGCTGGTGGAAATGCTGCCGCGCATCCTGCCGGTGGAGGACGATGAGGTGGGCGATGCGCTTGAGAAATCACTCATCAAACAAGGCATCCGCTGCCTCACCAACACCAAGATCACCGCCACCGCCGATCATGGCACTCATGTGGAGTTGAAACTCGAAGGCCCCAAGGAAAACGGCGTCATCCGCGCCGATGTCTGCCTGGTGGCCATCGGCATCGCGCCGGTGCTTCCCGGCGGCGTGCAGCCCGCCCTAACAGACCGTGGTTTCATCCATGTGGGCGACCGCTATGAGACCTCGATTCCCGGCGTTTATGCCGCGGGTGACATCACCGGTCCGCCGTGGCTGGCACACACGGCCTCGTTTGAGGCGGTTCAGACGGTCGAAGGACTCTATGTGGACGGCCACAAGCCGCGCAAGGTGACCAATTTCCCGGGCTGCACGTATTGCCACCCGCAGGTCGCCTCGGTCGGCAAGACCGAGCGCGCACTCAAGGAGGCCGGCATCGAATACAAGGTGGGCAAAATCCCGTTTGTGGCCATCGGCAAGGCGATTGCCTCCGGTGAATCGGAGGGCTTCGCCAAACTGCTCTACGGCAAGAAACACGGCGAGCTGTTAGGCGCGCACATCATTGGCGAGAACGCCACCGAGTTGATCGCCGAGATGGGTCTGGCACTCGACCAGGAACTCACCGCCGAGGAAATCCACGCGACCATCCACGCGCATCCGACGATGAGCGAGGTCATTCACGAGGCCACGCTCGCTGCGGAAGGCCACGCGATTCATTTCTAACAGGCGCCTGCGGCACCCTACTCGGGACCTGCGGGAACAATCAGTGTGGGCACCGTGGCCTTGCGGACCATGCCCTCGGCCACGCTTCCCAGAAGCAGCGAGGCGATCGCCCCGTGACCGTGTGAACCGAGCACGACGAAGTCGGCGTTGACCTCCTTGACGTAATCCAGCAGCGAGTGCAGCGGGCTGCCCTCGGCGATCTGGCAAGTGGCATCGGTGAGACCGGATTTCACCTTTTCAAGCAACTCATCAAGTTTGCCACTGGCCCGGCGCTTGGCCTCTTCCTGATAGGCATGCAGCGCCGGGAACTCATCGGGTGTGAAGCCGTAAGCGGTGTAGCTGGGCTCGGGTTCCACGACGTGAAACAAACGCAAGCGGGCCGAAAAGGCTCTGGCGAGTTCGCTGGCCATATCCAGCACACCAGCGGTGGCGTTTGAGAAATCGACTGCGACAACAATGGTTTTCATGGCACTTCTAACGAAGCATGGCTGCCTGCCGAACGCAAACAATCTTATTGCCGGAAAGCCGCAGGGTTTTGCGCAAAAACGCCCTGCCGCCGGAGCGGAAGGGCGTTTTGGAAAAATCGGTGAAGCTTCCGGAGGCCGGCGGCTTACTTGGAGGAATATTCCACCTGAGGAGCCGGGGCGGCCGGGAGTTCCTGGAATTGCGGCAGCGGGCGCAGGCCGGGAGGCTTGGTGTCGCTGGTGCAGCAGCACGAGGCGGCCAGCATCGCAATGGCGGAAGCGGTGAGTGCGGAGAGAATGCGGATCATGGTGTGATGAAGGTGTGGATTGGAGAATGATTCGGGGTTTGCCGGGTTCCGGAAGTTTCATCCGGCCCCATTGGAAAACACGGGGGAATGAAACTTACTTCGATGGAGCCACATAGCTCGGCTGGCTCGGAGCAGGTGCGCTGCTAGGGCAGCAAGAGGCGGCAAGAAATGTGGCGGCAGCGGCAATCAAGGCGATTTTCATCGGTTGGAGTAGGTTTGATGGATGCAACCGGCATGTCTCACAAGCCAGTCTTGGCGCAGAGACTAGCTGCCGACCCTGCTCCTGCAAGGCAAAAGACGGGCAAAACTCAGGCCGCTTGCCACACACCAAGACTGCCCGGGCTCAATTTCCGCGGGCTGTGGCAAAACGCTGCCAAAGCCGGGCGGCGCCCTGGTTGGTGGCGCTGCGCACGGAGGCCCATGAGGTCTCGGGGCTGGCCTCGCGCTTCACGCCGATGCGGTGGTCGATCAGCGCACTGAGGCGCTCGCCGCTGGCAGAATCGAGGATTTCCCCCTCAAAAGAGACGTTTGAAATGAAGTCCGCGAGTTCGGCGGAACCCAGCTTGCCACTCAAAGTGGCCTGCGGATTGGAATGCACGGTGGTCACGGCAGCGCCGCCCTTGACGCCCTCGATCACGTCGGTGAGTGCGGTGCGCACGCGCAGTGTCGTGGGTCCGGGCGAGCCCACCACCTTCATGCCGGCGGTTGCCTGCGAGCGCAGGGATGCCGCGAGATAGGCGGCGAGCTGGTCCTTGACCTCGGCGCTGATGCCGGGGGCCGCCACCACAGTGACGACCGGATCAATCATCACGCTGTCATATTTTTTCAGGTCCACGCCGGGTTTGACAAACGAGGCCACCGTGTCGGCGGTGCCGTATCCGGCATCGAGTTGCGAGTAGTTGCTGAGAAAACCCGAGGGCGATCGGCCGCCGGTGGAACATGAGGAAACCGCGAGCGAAACCACCGCCGTGAGAGCGGTGCCGATGAGATGAAATGATTTCATAAGTATGGTGATGCGTGTGGATCATGGACGAAACCGCGGGCGCGGCTTCCGTCGCGCATGATTCTGTGGCATGCCGGACCCCGAAGGTCAAGAATGCGGGTGAAGGCCTTGGGGCAATCCGACGGGACACTTGCGCTGGCTTGCTCACCAGTCGCTTCCCAGACCATAGCGGCCGGCGAGTTCGAGCAAATCCCCGCGCATCGGCCACTCGTCCGGGCGTTCGCTGGTGGCATGGCGCTTGCTGGCACCCTTGAGCATCATGCAGCCGGTGTTGTCGCCGATTTGGCGGATGGCTTCGACCTCCTCGGCGGTGAGACGGACATCCGGCAATACGGCGAACTCGCGGATCTTGTCCTCGATGGGCCGGGCACCATCGCCGGCTTCCTGGATGAAGGTGGGCACCACGCTCTCCACCGCCGGGTGGCTGAGATTCCAGATCGAGGCGAACTGCAGCAGGGTGAGTCCGTATTTTTCAGCGATCGGGCGCATCCGTTCGGCTTTTGCCATTCCGTGCTGGACCCAGCCTTCGGGGCGATACGTGCGATGGTCGCCGGGTTTGAACTCGTGGCCCGGCAGGCCGAGATCGCCGTGAAACACGCCGCCGTGATCGACCACCCGGGTCATCACCTTCACCCCGTGTTTTTCACATGCAGGCAGCGTGAGACCCACCGGCCACGGCTCGAGCGGATTGAGAATGAGCATCGCCCAATCGATGAGCTCGCCGAAGCGCTCGAAGCTGCCCACGAGGTCAAGCGAGAAACCATTCGCCGGGCCGGGCGCGATGCCGAGCATGCGGGTGAGCCCCTCATCCTTGGCTGCCTTCATCGCCTGCCACAGCGGCTCGCTGGTGTAGCCGAGTTCGTCCGGATTATGCAGCATGAGCAGATCAAAATGATCGCTGCCGCAGCGTTCGAGTTCCTTGCCTGCCGCCATGCGGACGAAACCTGCGTAGCCCTCCGGCCCGCGCAATTCCGGATCCGTGAAACGCGGATAGCCGCGCGCCCCCTGCCGCTGGCCTTCGTAAAAATCATGCCCGATCATGCCCACCAGACTGTAGCTGGCGCGGTCGATGCCCTTGAGAGCGCGGCCTAACAACTCATCCGCCTTGCCATTGCCATAGACATCCGAGGTGACAAATGTCCGGATGCCCGCCTCGTAGGCGGTCTCGATGCAGCCGATGAAGCGCTCCTCGCTGAGGGTTTCTCCGAAGTGCATGAAGCGTCCGCCGCTCCATGTGCCGTATGCGGTCGTGGTGGGTTCCATGGTGTGAGGCGGATTCTCTAGTCGCTGGAATCCGGCGGGTCAACCCCTAGCCTCACACTTGTCGGCGACTGAGCAAAAGTGGATTTAATTGTCTGAGCAAAAGTGGACAGGTCTTGCTGATCGATAAGGCGGCTTAAAGACGGTATTCCGCGAGGATGTCGGGCCACTGTGGTGCTTGTGGCGTTGGCGGGCGAGAGATGACCCGG
>CAXNHR010000071.1:0-11869 GCA_964202135.1 Luteolibacter sp.
TCCGGATCGGCGAAACGCGGGCGGGTGCCCTTGATCGGCCGCGTCTCGATGCCTCGGCCGGAGATTTTCAGGAAAGTTTCCGGTGACGAACAAAGCACCTCGCGGCCATCGAGCGAAAGCCACGCGGCCATCGGTGCGGGCGAGGCGTCGCGCAAGGATTCATACAGCCCGAACAACGAGCTGCCGGAAACCTCCGCCTCGAAGGCTTGGGAAAGATTCACCTGATAGATGTCGCCCGCAGTGATCCATTCCTTGATCCGCTCCACGCCTGTTAGAAAATCATGGCGTGGTTTGTTTGGCACAAATGGGCCGATCTCCACCGGCTCATCGGTTGTTTCACGCAGGCAAGCGGAGAGATTGCCGGTTTCGTGCCAGGTGCCGTCATGGTGGCTGAAGACCAGCATCTCGGGAAAATCCCCGAAGACGAAAGCGCCTTCGTAATCGACCCAGCCGCAGAGGCCGCCGAGCGGAAACCCATGATCGCCGGATGACGGCGGCGCATCCGCCAGCGCGGCACGCAGTATGGAACGGTCGGCCGCCGCATGGATCGATCCGCGCAGGAGCCGCGTGGGCCGTGCGGCGATCACCGAGACCGGCCGCGCTGCGGAGGTCGGCAGGTTTCCCGCGCTGTCGAAGAAAACCAAGCCCGGCAGATGACGCAGGCCCGCCGCCACCTCTACGGGCGACATGCCATCGAGCCGCGCGGGGTGGGTCCGGATGCGTCTTTTCACAAGTGACATCGCTGCGGCAAACAACCCCCGGGTGGCTTGCCGGGCAAGTTCAAATGTGGCGCGGGGACCCTGCCCGGAGCTCTCTCAAAAGACCCATGAAAATCCAAACTCAAGAACCAAGGTTTTTCAGAAATCCGGGCCTTTGCCGGTTTCATCCCGGTTTGTTCGCACCCCCATCCGTGGCCGTGGGCGCAAGATGACCTATTCATCACCTGCCAGGCAGGGTGATCACTTCGATCACCTCGCGGCGTGGTTCGTAAACGCGGACCACGCGGTCCCCATAGTGATAAAGGCGGGTGTCGGGCTCCATGCGCAGTTTGGGAAACCAGGCGGATGGAACCGGGGCGTAACTGAGCCATTCGTTGTCATTGATCCGGTATCCGGGAACGAGCTTTTTCTGCCATCCCGGAGGAAGCGGCTTGCCGCGCCGCTGATTCATGGCGAGGCCGGGCGGCAGGCCATCCCCTTGGGTCCGGTAGCGGCCGAAATAATCCACGATCTCGTTGCGATCGTTATCCTTGAATCGTGCGAACTGCGTGGGTTGTGAGTGCTTTTCACCCTTGCCGGCCGCTTTTCCGGCGTGCTCCGGCCCCTTGCCTTTGTTTGCCTTTTGCGAGTGGGCGTTGCCGCTCTTGCCATGCCCCTTGCCGCCTGAGTTGCCTTTATCGGGTTTCGCATCCGCTTGTGTGGCTGCGATAGCCAATGCACCAAACACGGCGGCGATGCTTTTGATGGAGATGTGGATTTTCATAGGTATGGGAAATTATGCGTGCGATACTTGGGCACAAGTAGGGTTTTTCCCTCCCATCCGGAAGGGATTTTTTGCGCGCCGCCGCTTGACCATGCGGCAGCGCGCTTCACGTTGCGGGCATGTCACGCAACATTTTGCTCATCGGCGGAAACACCGGCATCGGCTTGGCCACCGCGCGCTTGCTGGTGGCTGGGGGAAACTCGGTCATCGCCGCCGCGCGCCATGCGGGCCCGCTCGCGGAACTCGGCATCCCGGTGCAGCCCTTCGACGCGCTCGCGCCCGCGCCGCTGGAACTTCCGCCGGTGCTCGACGGCCTGGTCTATTTTCCCGGCAGCATCAACCTCAAGCCCTTCCACCGCCTGACTGCGGAGGATTTTCTAACAGACTACGGCATCAACTGCCTCGGCGCGGTGTCCGCGATTCAGTCGGCGTTGCCCGCGTTGAAAGCCGCTCCCGCAGCGTCGATCGTGTTGTTCTCCACGGTGGCGGTGGCGCAGGGCATGCCGTTTCACGCGTCCATCGCCGCTGCGAAGGGAGCTGTGGAAGGACTTGCCCGCTCGCTGGCGGCCGAACTCGCGCCGAAGATCCGGGTGAATGTGATCGCGCCCTCGCTCACCGACACGCCGCTCGCCTCGCCGCTGCTTAGCACTGATGCAAAACGCGAGGCCGCCGCCAAACGCCACCCGCTCCAGATCGTCGGCAAACCGGAGCAGACTGCCAAACTCGTCGCATGGCTGCTCTCGGATGACGCGGCTTTTCTAACAGGCCAAACGCTGCGCCCGGACGGCGGCTTGTCCTCGGTGCGGACTTTCTGAGGGCGGCAAGAGGGCGCAACCACCGCGCCGAACGGCTGGTCGCCGCCGCTCGTAAAAAACGAAAAAGAAACTTGCCCGCCTATGCGGCGTTCTTTAGAAGACCGCTACAGCCGCAGATGTGGTGTATCACGGCCACCCAGCCGATTCATGATTTTCCAGGAACGATCCATTATCGAACACACAGCCGGTCGCCATGGCCGGCGGGGTATTGTTGTCCGCACAGCATGATCTGGTGCCCGCCCCATCGTTCCGCTTCCCTCTTCGCAGCGCACATGCGTGACGGCTCAGGCTGTTCGCGCCGCGTTGCGTCGCATCCACCCACCGGAGGACAAAGCCATCGCTAAGCCACAAAAAAGAGACCAAAACAGGGGTCGTTTCCGCGACATGACGCGGATCAACGACCGAATCCGCGCCCCACGTGTCCGCGTCGTCACTGCCGACGGCCAGCAACTCGGAGTCATGAGTGCCCGCGAGGCGCTCACCAAAGCCCAGGCCCTCGGGCTCGACCTCGTCGAGATCGCCGGCCAGGTGGACCCGCCGGTCTGCAAGATCGTCGATTACGGGAAATACAAATACGAGCAGGCCAAGCTCAAGAAGCAGAAGTCGAAGAGCGCCACCCGCATGAAGGAAGTGAAATTCCGCGTCGGCACCGGCCAGCACGACTACAACATCAAGATGGGCCGCGCCGAAGGTTTCCTCGACACCAATCACAAGTGCCGCTTCGTGCTGCAATTCCGCGGCCGCGAAAACGCCCACAAGGACCTCGGCTTCGTGATGCTCAACCGCATCATCGAAGATCTCAAGACGATGGCCCAGGTGGACCAGCCGCCGCGCCTTAACGGCCGCGCCGTCGCGATGATCCTCTCACCGCTGCCGCAGCATCAGCGCAAGCGCAAGTTCCACCTCTTCCACGGCGAGCTGATGGATGAGGACGACTTCGACGAGGACGAAACGCACGACGAGCCGGAGTTCGACGACGAGGTGCCGGATGAGGTGCCGGATGAGGTGCCGGATGAGGTGCCCGAGGCGGCTTCCCAGGAAGGCAATTGAACCACGGGCTTTGCTGGTTTTCACTTCGAAGTTCGAAGTTGGGCGTTCAACGTTCTCCCAATGCTCTATCTCTTCGAGATCGATGGCACCTTGGTGGACACCGGCGGTGCGGGCATGGTGGCCGTCAGATCCGGTAAGCATGCCGGTGGCGCAGCACGGATTCGAAGACCGGTTCGGGATGGCAGAGGCGGCGGATGAGGTCGTCCCAGATATCCCGGCCTTTGAGAATCTCCACCTCGATGCGCAGGAAAAGCACCGGTACATCCATCGAGGAAGGGCGGGGGAATCGCACGGCGTCTTTTTCGGTGGTGAGGATTAGTTCCATGTCGCGCTCGACGCAGCGCTGCATGAACTTGTCCACATCCTTGCGGGTGAAACGGTGGTGGTCGGAAAAGCGGCGGCGGATTTCCACGCGGGCGCCGAGTTTTTCGAGGGCACCCTCGAAGGCCTCGGGCACGGCGATGGCGCTGATGGCTCCCACCCATTTGCCGTGCAGGAAATCGAGTGGATGTCGCTCGCGGGTGAAGACGTTTTCCAGATGGATCGGCCCGTGGGCGCACTCGATGATTTCCGCGGTTTTGTTATGTCTCCGGATGCGGGCGATCAGTTCGCTGTTGGGGCTGCCGTCGCATTTGGTGAGAAGGATGTAACTCGCGCGGCGCAGGTTTTTCGGCGGCTCGCGCAGGGTGCCGCGCGGCAGCAGCGAGCCGGTGCCGAAGGGCGAGCCGGCGTCCACCAGCACGATGTCGATGCCGTGCGCGAGATCCAGATACTGCATCCCATCGTCCAGCAGCAGGGTGTTGGCGGAGAGGTGCTCGATGGCGAAACGCCCGCCCTTGACGCGGTTCTTGTCCACCACCACCGAGACGCCGTCGAGATTGCGGGCGAGCATGAATGGTTCGTCACCGGCGAACTTGGAATCCAGCAGCAGCGCCTCGCCGGTGGAGACGACCTTGGGCATGCGTTCGGCGGGGATCGGGCGGTCCTTGGCATCGCGCCAGCGCTGAGGGCGGTCGAGTTTCTTGCTTTTGTAACCGCGCGAGAGGATGGCCACGCTACGGCCCTGGTCGCGCAGCGAGCGCGCGAGCAGTTCCACCACCGGGGTCTTGCCGGTGCCGCCCACGGTGATGTTGCCGATGGCCACGACCTGGCAGCCGAGATGGTGCTGGGGTTTCCAGCCGCTGCGGTAGCGCCAGAGGCGCAGCTGGACAAGGATGCGGAAGATGCCGGATAGCGCCCACATCAGGAGTCTCGCGAGCGAGGCGCGGAAGCCCTTGGCGCGGCCGAAGATCACATCCGCGCCCCAGCGTTCGAGTTCCTCAAGGAGTTCCTTCATCGCCGGCCGCTGGTTTTGTTAGAGCGGCAGGTCATAGCTGCGTCCGCCCACGCCCTCATACCAGCGGATGTAGGCGAGGTTGACCATCGAGTAGCCGCCGGGTGTGGGGTAGTCGCCGGTGAAATACCAGTCACCGCAAACGCCTTTGATGGCGGCACGGAGGTTGTCGATGGTTTGGAAGATCACTTGGACCTCGCCGTGCCAGTCGATGTGTTCCGGATAGACCATGCTGCTGATTTCGGCGGAAATTTCGTCGTTGGTGAAGGCTTCATAAACCCTCTGCACGCGGTTGCGGCGCTCTGCGGCGGGGAGTTTGAGTTCCGCGCGGCATTGATCGTGGATTTCATCCAGCAACGACTGGCGTCCAGCGCGGCGGTGGAGGGCAATCGCGGCCTGGAAGGCGATGAACTTGCCGAGTTCGGACATGTCGATGCCATAACAATCCGGGTAGCGGATCTGCGGGGCGGTGGAACAAACGACGATCTTGGCCGGCTTGGTGCGGGCGAGGATCTTGAGGATCGACTGCTTGAGCGTGGTGCCGCGGACAATGGAATCATCGAGCGCGACAAGGTAATCGCCGGGTTGGACCACGCCGTAGGTGATGTCATAAACGTGGGAAACGAGTTGGTTGCGGCCTTTTTCCTGGGAGATGAAGGTGCGCATTTTGATGTCCTTGTGTGCGACCTTCTCTCCTTGCGGCCAGTTGCGCAGGATGAGGTCGTCCACGAGATCCGGGGTGAGGTTTCCAGATTCCGAGGCCTGGAGGATGGCGGCGCGGACTTCCTGGCGGCGGTAGAGGCGCAGGCCGTCCATCAGGCCGTAGTAGGCGGTCTCGGCGGTATTGGGGATGAACGAGAAGATGGTTTTGTCAAACTGGCCGCCGATCGCACCGACCACCTGGGAAACGAGTGCCGCGCCCATCGCCTTGCGCTCGCGGTAGATGAGCGGGTCGTTGCCGCGCGAGAAATAGATTTTCTCGAACGAGCACGGCGTGAAGCGCTGGGGAGGAGCGAAGGCGGTGTCGGACATGGTGCCGTCGGCCTTGATGGTGATCATCGAGCCGGGATCGACGGCTTTTACTTCCGAAGCCTCGGCTTCGAAAACGGTCATGAGCGGCACGCGCTCGGAGGCAAAGGCGATCACTTCATCGGTGATGAGCATGTGGCATGGGCGGATGCCGCGGGGATCGCGCATCACGAACATGTCGCCGTTTCCGATGGCACCACAGATCGTGTAGCCGCCGTCCCATGCGGCGGCGGACTCGGCGACGAGGCGCGGGACATCGAGCGCGGCGGAGATTTTCTCCGGCATTTCGGCACCGGGCACACCCTGATCGCGGAGCTGGCGATAGAGGTCGGTGTGGTGTTCGTCGAGATGGTAGCCGATTTCCTCGAGCACCGTCTGGGTGTCGGTGCCGAAAACCGGGTGCTGGCCGCGGTTGATGAGCACTTCGTTGAGCTCGGCGGCGTTGGTCATGTTGAAGTTACCCATGACCATGAGCGTGCGGGTCGGCCAGTTGCTGCGGCGCAGGTAAGGGTGGCACGAGCCTTCGTCGAACTCGCCGGAAGTGCCGTAGCGCAGGTGGCCGACGAGGATTTCACCGCCGAAATCGAAGTGGCGCTTCACGCTTTCGGGGTTCTTGTGGTCCATCACGCCCTTGCGTGACATCTTGTAGAAGTTCTTGATTTCCTTGCGGAAAATTTCGGCCAGCGCGTCCTTTTCGATGCCGCGCCGGCGATAGACGTAGGGCTGGCCCATCGGCATGTTGAGCTTCACACAACCAATGCCGGTGCCGTCCTGGCCGCGGTTGTGCTGCTTTTCCATCAGCAGGAACAACTTGTTGAGGCCCCACAACGAGGTGCCGTAGCGGTCGTAGTAATAGGCGAGGGGCTTGCGGAGCCGCACCGCCGCGATCCCGCATTCGTGTTTGAGGAAATCGCTCATGCTTGCTGGAATCTTCGCATCACTCGCCTTTTACGCGAACCCGAACTCCTTCTTCAGGAACCATCCGGCCGATGACATGGCCGCCTGGCCCCGCTTTGAGCGCGGTCCCGACATCCGCCTCGGCGACGATCGCCACCCAGCCGATGCCCATGTTGAAAGTGTGGAAGCGGTCCTGCGCGTCCACGTGGGAGAGCAGTTTATCGATGCCCGAAAGCTCCCAGCGCGCGATTTCCAGATCGGCGCCCATGCCGCGGAACAGGCGTTCGAGGTTTTCCGGCAGGCCGCCGCCGGTGATGTGGGCCATCGCCTTGGGTTTGACGCCGGATTTTTTCAGGTCGCGCGTCACATCGTGGTAAAGGCGGGTCGGTTTGAGCCAGGCGGCGAGCTCTTCGCCGGTCACCTCGCCGGGGAACTCGCGCAGCACGCGGCGCACCAGCGACCAGCCGTTGGCGTGGATGCTGTCCGAGGCGTAACCGATCAGCACGTCACCCACCGCCACGGTCGTCGGATCGATGAGATCGGGTTTCTCGGCGCACCCGATGCAGAAACCGGAAAGTTCGATGACATCCGCGGGGACGATGCCGGGCATTTCCGCGGTTTCGCCGCCTGCCAGAATGCAATCACAGGCTTCCAGATAATCCGCCATGCCTGAAATGAGGCGGGTGATTTTGTCCTCATCCAGAGCGGCGATGCCGATGTAATCGAGGAAAAGCAGCGCTTCGCCGCCGGTGGTGAGGATGTCGTTCACGCTCATTGCCACCAGATCCTTGCCCGCGGTTTCGAGCAGATCGTGCTCCAAGAGCAGCTCCAGCTTGGTCCCTACTCCGTCGCAGCCGGTGACAATCACAGGTTCCTTGTAAGAGCTGAGGTCGTAGCACGCCGCAAAAAGCCCGAAGGCACCCCACAATTTGCGGGTCTGCTGGGTTCTGCGCACGTGGCTGCCGATGTCGCCCACGATGGCGGCCGCTTTGCGCGTGTCCACCCCGGCCTGTTGGTAAGTTAGCTTGCCCGCCATAATCCGCTGCGGCGGTTCTACATGCCTCCCTCGCACCGTCACGCGGAAAATTTCTTCTGAGCGGGAAAACCTCCCACCCCTACCGGATCCCCAACAAAATCAGGAGTTTGCGAGGTTTCGCGACCTGCTTATTCTAAAAAAATGACACCGCTGACTTGAAAATGTTCAAAAAAAGATTGCCAAGACCTCAAGAATTTCCTAATTCACAGAAAGATTTGCAAAGCTGATAATTAATTTTTCTTGATCACTTCGCGAAATCCTATAGAAACCGCAACGAAATCGAAATCCAAACTGATGTCCCACCAAGTCCCATCCATTCATCTCGACTCCGGTCTGGAGATTGGCTACGGAGCCCCGCTCGCCAAATTCGGTGAGTCGGTCAGCCTTGCCGGAGGCACCCATTACCTGCTGGCGCGCAATGGCCGCGGCAAAACCACCCTTCTGCGCACGCTCGCCAAAACGCTCAAACCCGTGGCTGGAAATTTCCGCAGGGAGGGTTTCATGCAATACCTGCCGGAAGATCTCCGCTTCGATCCTGAGATTACGCCGACAATGATTTTCCGCACGATGCTGCCGAAAGTCCGTCTGGCTGAGGCCATCGAGCTGGCTGAGCGCATCGAACTCGACGTGAAAAAGCCGTATGGACGCCTTTCAACCGGCAACCGCCGCAAGACCAGCCTGATCATGGCGGAATTTTCGGTGAAGGAAACTACAGGCAATGTCCTGCTGCTTGACGAGCCCTTCAGTGGACTCGACGCCTTCGCCCGCCAGGCTTTTGAGGAAATCTGGGCCAATTCCACCGCCAACGTCCTGCGTCTGGTCAGCTGCCACCCGGACTATGATTCGATGAGCATGCCAAGCGCGCTGCTGATCGAAGGACATCAGTGCCGCCACTTCAATGACCAGGGGCAAACCTGGCGCGATCTGAAAACCTTGATGAACTGACGAACATGAGACTCTTCCGCCTCACTCTCGCCACCATCTTCCAACGCAAATCATGGGCAATTTGCGCGTTCGCGGTCGCGGTGCTGCCCTTTGCCCTGCCGCTTATCTCCAGCGCGACGGAAAAACCGATTTTGGTGCAACCCGCGCGCATCCAGGCCGCATGGAGCTGCCTATGGATCTGCGCGCTGATCTGGGGGTTTTTCACCGCGGCCCGCCAGGGCGAGGCCAACGCCCGCTCGGGAATAGGTGAATATTTCCTAACCACCGGCAAGTCCGCCACCCGTCAACTTTTTGAAATTTGGCTCGCGGTATTCTGTTACATTGCGCCGCTCGCGATCATCGCAGGCTGCATCAGCCAGTTCGCCGCGCTCCCGGCGGATCCCGCCGAGCGCTCGATGTGGTGGGTGCTGAACCTGCAATACGTATCCCTGTTTCTGCTGGTGATGGGTCCCTTGTTGGCGCTGGCCATCGCCATTGCCTCGCGCTTTGGCGGCATCGCAGGCTTTGCCGCCACCTTCGGCATCGCGGTTTATGGTCTCTACGGCGTGGGCTATCTGGACAACATGCTCAAGCTCGAGGAAAACCCGCTTCTCCAAAGCGTCTGGCTGTTTTCTCCGCACTATCGTTTCGCGGATCTGACACAGCGCCTCTATTTCAAGACCGGGGCCCTGCCCACCGAGGCCTACTGGAACATGGTGATCTACTTCATCGGCATTCTCGCCGTGGTGGGAGGCCTCTCCCGCATGTCATTCCGCGCCAAAGTCACAGCCTGATTTCACTGTCATGCCCAAACTTTCTCCAACCGTCCTTTCCATCGGCCTTCTGGGAGCCGGCGTGGCCGTGTGGGCGCTCGCCACCCCTCCGCTGGTCGCGCGGGCCGACGCGAAGGTCCCGCTCAACCCGCTGGGCACCAACACCAGCTCCTACGGCGAGGTCTTCGCCATGGCCATGCAGAGTCCCATCGACGCTTACTGGCACGGTGCCGAAGATCATCACCATGCGCACGACGAGCACTGCAATCACGAGCACGAAGAGGAGCATGTGCACGACGAGCACTGTGATCATGATCATGAAGAGGAATCTGCTGCCGAAGAAATCGCGCAGACCGCTCCGGCAGCCTCCATGCAGAACCGCTTCCGGGATTTTCTGAGCGCGCTTTCCAAAGTGCCGGACCAACGCACCAACGCAAAACCCGCCAGTGCAGCCCTGAAGCGCCACCTCCGCCGCGAGGCCGAAGACAAGCTGCGCTTCGCCTACCAACTCGATCCCGCGCACTACGCGAATTACAACTCGCTGCACTTCTTCCTCACCGAGCCATCCATTGGCACGCGTCCGGAACTCACACCTTCCGCCGCGAAACTTGCCCAGGATACCGTCGATTACTGCCTCAAGCAGGACCACGACCCGCGGCCGGCTCTCACCGCCGCCGCCGCCTGCACCAACATCCTTCACCTGATGTTCGCCGACCGGCACGCTGAAAGCCCCAAATACACCACGCAGCAAATGCGCCAGTGCCTTGGCCTTCTCGATCACTGCCTCGCCCGCTACGTCAGCATCGCCAAGCAATGGGATGAGACGAAAAACTGGGAACTGCTCTCTTCCATGCGCATCACCGAATGCGAGGACCGCTTCAGCTTCATCACCAAAATCCGCGAAGCGGCCGAAAAAACCATCATCCGCTTCGAAAACGAATCTCAAGGCCACCAGGTGGCTAATTAATAACTGTAGCGGCGGTCTATGACCGTTGCTGACTGAAAAAATCTTCCGACACTTTAACACATCAACCGCTTCCACGGTCATAGACCGCCGCTACAATCCTCACTTTCACACCACATCTGCACCGACGGTCACAGACCGCCGCTTCAATCACACCATGATCAGCTCCGCTCCAATTCTCGAACCACCTCCGCTTCCGGGCCACGCCCCGGCGGCTGGACCGGGACGATTTGGTCCCGGCATGAGTGGCCGTGATCTCTTGGGCATCATCTTCCGCGTTTGCCGCGAGCTGCGCGTTTCCGATATCCAGATGCGCGCATCGCGCCCGGTTTACATCCATACCAACAAGGGCATGGAGAAACTCGATCATCTTGGCATCCTCTCACCCGCCAACATGGATGAGATCCTCAAGGAGCTCATCACCAACCGTGAGAGCGGCAGCCATGGCTTCGGCAAGGAGCAATCGCTCGACCAGCGTGTGGATGAAAAAATCAGCCTTGCCATCGCCGATTTCTCCGAGCGGCGGGTGGCCGATTTCTCCTGCGACGGCATTCCGATGGGTGACAACGGCGAGCGCTCCGGCCGTCTGCGGATTCAGGCCCACCTCAGCGCATCCGGTCTCGGCATCACCTGCCGGATCCTCAACGACTTCATCCCCGAGCTCGAATCCCTCGGCATTGATCCGGACACCACCGACACACTGCGCCACTGCGTGCTCAAGCGCGCCGGCCTCTGCCTCGTCACCGGCCCCACCGGCTCCGGCAAATCCACCACGCTGGCCTCGCTCATCGACTGGTGCCGCCGCCACCATCCCAAGCACATCGTCACCGTCGAGGATCCCATCGAGTATGAATATCCGGACGACATGGATGATCCCGAGTATCCGGGCCACCGGATTCCTTCGCCATCCATCGTCACCCAGCAGGAAGTCGGTCGCGACGTGCACTCCTACCGCCAGGGCCTCAAGGACGTGCTGCGCAAAGCCCCACACATCATCCTGCTCGGAGAAATCCGCGATCGCGAGGCGATGGAAACCTGCATGGAAGCCGCCCAAACCGGTCACCTTGTGCTCTCCACCCTGCACACCACCGGAGCCGTCAAAACCATCGGCCGGATTCTGGAACTTTACCCCAAGGAAAGCCACTCCTCCGTGCTGAGCCGGCTTTCGGAAATCCTCATCTTCATCCACTCCCAGGGCCTGCTCAACGGCGTGCACAAGCGCGTGCTCACCTATGAGTTCCTCCAGAACAACGACGACGCCGTATCCTCCGCCATCGCCAACTACGACGGCGGTGCCCGCTCGCTCGAAGATGTGATCCGCCGCGCCGGCAACATCGAATGGGACAACAACCTCAAACGCCTCGTTAACCAAGGCCTCATCACTCCCGAAACCTTCATCAATGCCAGAATGAACAAGAACACTGCCGTCCCACAGACTGGGCGCGGCGCGCCCTGAGCCTTGATTTTGCGAGGCCCTGAGGTCGTTTCGGGAGAATGGCGATTGCGACTTTTTTGCGAGCAGTTGATATATCCCGGTGTTTACGCGGCGATGCTGTCCCATGACAT
>CAXNHR010000072.1:0-11840 GCA_964202135.1 Luteolibacter sp.
GCGATGCGCATGGCCACCGGCAAGGAGCCTCTCGGAAAATGCAAACCGCCGCGCGGGTTGAAGGCGATGCCATGCACCTCGATGGTCCGGGCCTTGCTGCCGCTGCCATAGCTGATCTGAAGTTCCGGCTGATCCAGGGGATTTTCGATTCCTTCGACATCGCCACCAATGAGCACCACGCCGTTTTCAAACATCCGCCAGCGGCTCATCAACACTGCGGGCAGCGGGTCCGTGTCGTTCTCCGGCCATGCCTCCACCTTAAAGAGCCCGATGCGGCAGCGATCATCGCCGGTGGGCAGATCACCCGGTTCGGCCACGGCCAGCACGACGTAGGAGCGGGTGGTGATGGCCGAGGTGCGCGCCTGTTCGATCATGCCGCTGAGCATGTCCGCTGCCGTTCTGCGGGCTTGGGCACCGGTGCCGCCGAGCAGCCCGACACCGGCCACCAGCAGGATCACAATCACCGCGATGACCACGACGATTTCGACCAGGGTGAACGCGCGCCTGCCGCGGGCCGGATGCCAGTGAGGAGGGAAAATCACAAGGAACTGATGTCGGTGCGGGGCTAGTGGTTGCAGGGATCGTGCCAACACGAAGTAAAGACAGGGAGGATTTCATTGCCAGCCAGTGACAGGCAACAACGCCTGCCATGTGACACAAACGTCACGGGGCGCGGAAGAAGAAAATGCGGGTGGCGTATTGGGCAATCCAAACTTGTGATCCCGGAAAAAAACGATCGGAGATTCAAGGTTCCGGCACCGCAGGCTGCGGTGGGGCCTCGGGTTCAGGCTCCGGAGCCTTGCGGCGGCCACCGCCGAGCAAGCCTTCGAGGATTCCGCTCACCTCCCGCACATCCAAACCGCTTTTTTCAATGAGCCGGGCCCCTTTTTCCACCGCTTTGGCGGGGTCCGCACCGAGCAGTGAGCGGGTGAGGTTGATCACCTCGTCGGCGTTTTCCGGCAGCGACTCGAGTATTCTCATTCCAGCGGCAAGGATCAACCGGTCGGTGAGATCCTCCTTCGGTTTGTCCACGGTGCCGGTGAGGCGCAGCGGGGCCCACAGCAAGCCGCGCTCGCCGGGCGCGAAAACATGGGTTTCGGCACCAGGGAGCGTGGCCAGCACGCCGGGCACCAGCCCCAGGCGGAAGGCGCCGTCGAGCTCGCGGCCACGGATGATCACCCGGCCTTCGAGCCGCATGAGGCCCTCGCTGGAGAGCACGATTTCATTGAGCTCGATGAGATCCTTTTCCCATGTCCACAAGGCCTGCGCCTGACTGAGCGGAATAGTGCGGAAACGGCGGGTGTCGGCATAGGCAGCCAGCGCGTCGAGCACCGGCAAGGCGGTGAGCATACCATGGTGGATGGCGAGTTCGCCGCGTGCCTGCGGCTTGCCGGAATGATTGCCGAGGGAAAAATCCGCGTTGATTTCACCGATCAGGCGTTTGGCCCAGTTTTCATCGAGGATTTCCTCGCACTTGAGTTTGGATAGACCGCCTTCAAGGGAAAACAGGCGGGTGTTGCGGTCCCACTCGCCGGATGCGGTGATGCGCCCCTCGCTCCATGCTTCGAGCGCCGCACTGGTGAGAAAAACCGTGCCGTCCTGATAGCGAAGGCGGGCGTGATCGAGCCGCAGTTCGGGCAGTTGGGAAAACGGCAGTTGGATAGTGCCGCCGGTCAACTCGCCGCGGTAGGAATGCTTCGCCCCAGCTGGTTCCACGGCCACCTTGATGCCGGATGCGGATACCGGGCCTTGCTTGAGATTGGCACGCAGCACCACTTCACCGAACTCCAGCCCGTGAAGCTCGACCTCGCGCGGCAGCCATCCTTGTTTTCCGGAAGTCCGGACCGGAGCGCTTTCCACGACCTGTGCGACCATCGGCGGGAGCGAGAGCGCGTCTCTCGCGGCGGCATCGATGGCGATTTCCATGCGCTGCACCCGTGCGTCGCGGATTTCCCAGGCGCCACGGCGCAGGCCGCCAAGGCCGATTTCGGTATGCATGCCATCGAGGCGCACCCCCTGCACGGTCCCCTCCCCTGTGGCTTGAAAGGCGTCGGTATCCACTGCCAGGCCATCCCAGCGGAACGGCGTGAACTCGCCGCTCACACCAGCCGCCTTGCTGACCTTTTCTGACAACAACTGCCGGAATCCCTCGCTGTGAAGATAACCGCGCACCGCGGCATAGAGCAAACCCGCGGCCAGCAGCGTGAGCACGATCAGACTGATCATCACCCGCGCCAGCCACGTGCTGCCGCCCGGATTGCCCTGCTGCCTCCTTGATCTGCGACTCATCCCGGGCA
Organism: Luteolibacter sp.; assembly: GCA_964202135.1. Classification (GTDB taxonomy): domain Bacteria; phylum Verrucomicrobiota; class Verrucomicrobiia; order Verrucomicrobiales; family Akkermansiaceae; genus Luteolibacter. Next base: position 2,298 of record CAXNHR010000072.1, read on the forward strand.
TGCTAATCGCGCCCCGCCCGGCCGCAAGCTCCGACCCATCTCAGCCCGCTGATGGATGCGCCTGCCAGGGCACCGGTTCGCACAGTGCGCGGAGGTTTTCCACCGGCGTGCGATTGGGGATTTCACAACCGGCGTTGACCATGAAGGGATTTCCAGCGCGGGCATAGGCCTTGAGCACCGCCTGGCGGATAGCCTCCGGATTCGAACGCATCACGTCCGCCACCGGATCGAGGTTGCCGCCGATCACGACTTTGGGGCCCAGCACCTCGCGCACGGTCCGCAAATCCACCATGTGATCGACGTCGATGATATCGATGCCCAGCGTGGCGATGCCCGGCAGGAGATGAGTGATATTTCCGCAGATATGCAATCGCACCTTGGCACCCATTTCCTTGAGGCCACGCACGAGGCGTTGTTCGCGCGGCAGCACCAGGCGCTCGTAGGTGTCCACCGAGAGCTGGCTGGCTGCGGCATCGCCGATGCCGATGGTGTCCGCGCCGGACTCGATCTGTGGCTTGGCGAAATCCAGCGCCACATCCACGCACAGGTCCATCAGGCCGGCGGAGTATCCGTCGTCATCCATCAGGTCCATGAAGAAATTGTCCATCCGGCGCAGATCGGTAGCCTCGGCGGCGGGGCCTTCCACCCAGCCCATGATGGAATATTCGCCGCCCACGGTTTCATGATAGCTGCGGATGGCCTCGATGCGGTCGCGCATGCGCGTGGCTTCAAGCGGATCCGGGCGCGGGAGTTTGGAGAAATCCGGATCATCCTCGAGCGGATGCTTCTCGCAGCGCGGGCACATGTTGCGCTCGTAGATGATGTGTGCGCCATAGCCCTGCGTTTCGCGGTAGGGATCAGACATCGTGTTCATCTGGTCGATGCCGAAGTCCCGCGCGCAGACAATGTTCGCTTCGGCGAGCACACGGAAATCCGAGGCAAAGGCACCGTAGTTGCTGCCGATGTGCTCGGCGGCAAACTGCATGAGGATGGGCAGGCGCGCGAGGTGATCGACGGGTTTGCCAGCGATGGTGGAGAAGTAGCGTTCGAGGCTGTTCATGATGTCAGGCGGATGGAGTGATGGTTTTCAAATCGGCGCGTTTGCCCTCGTAGGTTTCACAAAATGCCAGCGCGCGGGGATCAGGCGTGATGCCGCGTTTCGCGCACCATGCCTGATAGAGATCCGGCCACCAGTTCCGGTGTTCGGTGAGGCCTTGTTCCTTCCACGCACTCCAGCCGACGAGCACCTTGCTCCAGCAGGCGTCGCCATAGTCGATGGCTTCCCTGACACCGGGCATGTCCGAAACATACCAATCCCGGCCAACCCGCGCATGAAGCACTTCATCCGCCCAGTCGAAGTCCTGGAATGTGGTGGCCAGCGGGTTTCCGGCGTCCTTGCTAACAACCCATTCGTGGCGCTTGCCGGTCTTGGGCATGAGCCCCTGCTCGATGAAATACAGCACGGCGTGACGCTCCTTGGGCGTGAGCTGTGCGTTGAGGCTGCGAGACCATGTCGAATTCACCATCACGAGCTTCGGCCAGTCGATGCCTTCGGAAACAAAGCCGGCCTCGCCCATCATCGCGTGGCGAGCCTCGTCCCAAAGTTGGCGCGTCATGTCGCGATAATAACTCCACGGCTTGCCTTTGGTTTCCGCGATGATGCCGCACATCATTTCCGGCACATCGATCTCGCGCAGCCGTTTGTAGAACATCATGAGCACCTTGGCATTCGAAGGCATCTCCTCGTCGTAGAGGAAAATCTCGGCGTTCACACCCATGTTGTAGGGATCGGGAAAACGCTCGTCGCGCCGTGGCGTGCCGTCGAAGACAAACGGTTTCGAACTGTAATGACGGAGCGGCGCTTCGTCATTCGCGGTGGTTTTCCCCGTGCCATCGAGCCCGCCCGCGCTTGCCAGACACACTTCAAGCAGCGTGAGCCAGTTGGCGGAATCCGCACACTGGCGGTCATTGACGAGTGCCGCGACGGCTTGTGCGCCCCATGCACAAATGTCTTCCAGATCGATCAACGCGATGCGGCAGATGCGCAGCGACGGATGGTCCGCCAGCGGATGGGTCTCCGCGATGTAGCGCTGCATGCCCTCGCGCAGCGCCGGAAACGCGATCTGATAGAGCCCCATCAGGCGTTCCTCCACCGATGGCGTGGCGAGGATTTCATCGAAAAACACATCGAGCGCGGGATGCTGGCATTTTTCCAAGCCAAGCGGCGGTTCGCGCATCTCGCCGACCCGCGCGCGGAACAGGGTGTCCATTTCCGCCGCCAGATGGGCGTGCATGCTGAAAGCCATCTTGAGCTCGTAGAGCGGTTCGCTGGCGATGTGGGTGATGCAAATCTGATGGATGCGCCATAGCGAGTAATGGAAGCGCTTGAGCCGCCTGACGCAGTCCTCGACAGGCAGGCCGGGCTTGGCGGCTTGTTCTAATGAGGCGATGCCAACGAGCGGCGGAAGCACTCCGGATGGCGGAGATGTGGGTGGATTTACAGGATTCATCAGCGACATTCTAAGCCGCGCTGACAGGTGATTTCCTCCATTCTTTTGCCGAATATGAATACGAATTTGTCATTTTACGGGCATACTGGTAAAAATCGCGCATGAAAGCGGCAATCGAAGCCATGCCATGGTGGGACGAAACACTCTCGCTGCGCACCTACCGCCGGGCGGAACGCAGCTTCGCTTGGAATTGGCATTACCACCCGGAGATCGAGCTCACGCTCATCACCCGTGGCTCGGGCACACGGCTTGTCGGCGACCACAGCGCGCATTACAGCCCCGGAGACCTGGTGTTGTTAGGTCCCAACCTGCCGCACACCTGGTTTTCGCACAAGCCTGGACGGGCGGCCAATGCCCACGAGGCCGTCGTCGTGCAGTTCCTTGCCACTGCCTATCCGGAGCCGCTGCTTGAACTGCCGGAGTTTTCAGCCGTCCGCGCCCTCATCACACAAGCCGGACGCGGCCTGCGCTTTCCACCCGCCATGGCGGAACGGGCCGGAGAACGGATGCGCACGCTGATCCGCAGCAGCGGGCTGGACGCCTGGCTCGGGCTCACCTCGCTTCTCAGTGAACTTGCGCGGCACGGCGGAGAAACGCTGGCCGGTCCAGACTACCGCAGCCAGCGCTCGTTCCGGATGGGCTCGCGGCTCGGACGGATCACCGCGCACATCGAGGCCTGCTGCGGCGGGCCGCTCACGCTGGAAGACGCCGCCCATTTCGCCGGGCTCACCCCATCGTCGTTCGCGAGGTTTTTCCGCAAAATGACCGGCCGCACCTTTGTCGAATTCCGCAATGCATGCCGCATCCGCAACGCCTGCCGCGCCCTCTCCGAGAGCGACCACGGCATCCTCGAAATCGCGCTGGCCAGCGGTTTCCAGAATCTCGCCAACTTCAACCGCCAATTCCGCAAGGCCACCGGCATGCCGCCACGAGAATACCGCAAGCTGCGCAATCCACGTTAGTTTTCCATGGGCAAACGGCGGATTTCATGATTGTTGTCTTATGAATCCACCATGAACCGCCGCCATTTCCTCACCACGACATCGGCCGCGCTGGCCTCCAGCGCCCTGCCGGGATGCTCCGGAAAGAAAACCCAAACCCTCCGCGTTTACTCGTGGGCCGACTACCTCGACCCCGAGCTCGCCGCGCGTTTCGAGAAGGAAAACTCCTGCAAACTGAGCATCGACACCTTCGATTCCAACGAAGCGATGTATGCCAAGCTCGTCGTCGGTGCCACCGGCTATGACGTGCTGGTCCCCACTTCCTACATGGTCAAGACCCTGGTTCAGGAAAACCGGCTGATGCCCATCGACCAATCGAAGCTGACCAATCTCGGCCATGTGGACACGCAGTATCTGAAGCGCTCGCTGGATCCCGGCATGGTGCACTCCGTGCCCTACATGATGGCCCCCACCTGCCTCGCATGGCTCGCCAGCAAGGTCAAAGATCCGGTGGCATCCTACAGCATGTTCGACCGCGCCGACCTCAAAGGCCGCATCACTCTGCTCGATGACATGCGCGAAGTGCTCGGTGCCGCCCTGCGCTCACTCGGGTTTTCCATCAACTCCACCGACCCCGCGCAACTCGCCAAGGCCCGCGATGTCGCATCCCGCTGGAAGAAGAACATCGCGAAGTTCGACAACGAACAATACAAGAGCGGCATCGACTCCGGCGAGTTCCACCTCGTCCAAGGCTACGCCGGCGACCTCTTGCAGGTGGCGGATGAAAACGAGGACATCGTGGTGAAGGTGGCGGTGGAAGGCACCGCTTTCTCCTGCGATGATCTGTGCATTCCAAAGGACGCCGCAGCCGTCGATCTCGCCCATCGCTTCATCGACTTCCTGACCAAACCGGAAGTGGCGGCGCAGAACATGGAATACATCGCCTACCGCGCCCCCAACGAGGGTGCCTACCCGCTGCTCAGCGAGGATTTCCGAGGCAATGAAGTGTTGTTCCCGCCGGCAGAAGCCTTCACCAGATGGGAGCCGATCGATTACCTCGGTGACGCCCTCGCCCTCTGGTCCAAGACCTGGGACGAGGTCAAAGCGTCGTAATCCCGGTCACTCGCCGGTGTCCGGATGCCCAAGCACCTCCACCTTGACGGGAACGACTCCGCGCTGGCGGAAACCGAGTCGCTCGGCGCTGCCGATGGTGAGATCGATGACACGGCCACGGGTGAAGGGTCCGCGGTCGTTGATGGTGACGATTTCGGATTTGCCGTTCACTTGATTGGTCACGCGCACCTTGGTGCCCATCGGCAATGTCTTATGAGCGGCAGTGGCTCCCTTGTCGCAGAGGCGCTGGCCGCTGGCGGTCTTGGTGCCGCGGTTGGTGCGGATGGAATACCAGGAAGCTTTGCCGTGCTCTACGGCTTTGACCGCAAACCGGGATTCGTCGTTTTGCTTTTTCGAGGTGGCATTTCCGGTTGTGGCACAACCGGGAAGGATAATGACGCCGGCGATTGCCAGGGCCACGGACTTGAAGTTCCGGGTCAGGTTCATCGTGTTTGTCTTTGGTTTGGTGCCAGTGGACCGCAGGGTGCGGCGCGCTGGCTGTCTTGACATAAAGGCCTCATATTAAGGATTCAAGGAAAACCTGCCCCTGCCAAAATGCCCGGAAATCCTAGGTTTTTCAATGAGTTGCGGGAAACCATTTAACTTTTCTTGATATTTTTCTGGCATTTTTCGTCCGTTTTTTGGTAGCGCTAATCTAGCAATGCTAGAGCATTGGACACCATCTTGCCGCAGCCGGTTTAGTCACACGGACTTCGATTTTGTCGCGTCCGTGCTGGAACCGGACGGGCCGCACTGCCATCTGGCGAAGTTGTGGCGGGATCCGGAAGGCATGCGCGAAATTCTGGATTTGAAGGAAATTTTCCACTGCGTAATCGACTCGCCGATGGCGATTCGCGTTTCGCCGCGATTTTATTTTTACGTGCTGGTGCGCCATGCGTTCCTGCAAGCGGAGCTCGGCGATGTGGAACTAGCCGACTACGTGGCCGGGGTGCTGGCCAAGCGGGTAAGCGCGAGCGGGACTGATCCGCTGCAGGACGTGACGCGCGGCTTCACGCACGCGGCGGAGTTTCTCTCGTTCATCGCCTCATCCAAGGGCCGGATGCGCTTCCACCTCCAAGTGGCGGCTGGCAACCAGTTCCTGGTGCTCACCGGGTTGTATCCCGAGTTTCTCAAACGCCGCAGCGAGAAGGGCATCGCCCCGGCTCTGGAGTTTTACGAGGCCTTCGCCCAGCGCTCCTACCGCAGCGCGTCCGATTGCTGCATGGCATCCCGCAGCGCCTCGCGGCATCTTTTCGGCAAACTCGCCGAGGTCCTGCCCGCCGCCCGCCGCTCGCTCAACCGCGTGGCGGAGGAATATCTCTTCCTTGGTGACTGAACGCAGATTGGGCGTCGCCGGATTTCACACTTGGAACTGTGGGCCGTCCGGGTTGAGATGCGTGCGCAATGGCCTACCTCGACGAAAATTTCCTCCTCCATTCCCCCACGGCACGCCGCCTATTCCACGAGGTCGCCAGCGACCAACCGATCATCGATTATCACTGCCACCTCTCGCCCCGTGAGATCGCAAGCAACCACCACTGGGCGGATCTCGCGGAGATCTGGCTGGGCGGAGATCACTACAAGTGGCGCCTGATGCGCGCCAACGGCGTGGATGAGGATCTCATCACCGGCGAATGCTCACCGCGCGAGAAATTCCAGGCATGGGCCGAGACGGTGCCATTCACCCTGCGCAATCCCATCCACCATTGGACGCACCTCGAACTGCAGCGCTACTTCGGTATCGACCTGCTGCTCGGTCCGGAGACCGCCGATGAAATCTGGGAACGCGCCAATGAAAAACTCGCCGAGCCGGATTTCTGCGTGCACGGCATTTTGAAAAAGTTCGACGTGCGCATGGTTGGTACCACCGATGATCCGGCGGATCCGCTCGATGACCATTTGGCCATCGCTGATTCCGGGCTCGGCACCCGGGTGCTGCCTACCTTCCGCCCGGACAAGGCTTTCCTGGTGGACCAGCCGGAATTGCTCGCGCCATGGCTCGCCAAACTTGAGGCGGTTTCGGACACCACCATCACCCACTTGTCAGACCTGCTCGCCGCCCTGCAGATTCGCCATGAGGACTTCCATGCCGCGGGCGGACGCCTCTCCGACCACGGGCTCGAGCGCATGCCGGCGCTTCATTGCACCGATGCCGAAGCGGCGATGATATTTGACAAGGCCCGTGCCGGCAAAGCGGCCACCGCCGAAGAACGCGAGAAATTCTCGTTTTACCTGATGGTTTTCCTCGGTCAGTTGGATGCGGCCCGAGGCTGGACCAAGCAGCTCCACCTCGGTGCCTTCCGCAGCGTCAATACCCGCATGGCTTCCATCATCGGGCCAGACAGCGGCTTCGACAATATCGGCGACACCCGCCAGGGGGCCGCGCTCATCGGTTACTTCGATGCCCTCGCCAAAGAGGAGGCACTGCCGAAAATGGTAATCTACAACCTCAATCCGAGCGACAACCACCTCTTTGCCACCATCGTCGGCAGCTTCCAGGACGGCAGTTTGCCCGGCAAAATCCAGTTCGGCTCCGGCTGGTGGTTCCTCGATCAGAAAAACGGCATGGAACTCCAGCTCGACGCCCTCTCCAACACCGGACTGCTCTCCCGCTTTGTCGGCATGCTCACCGACTCCCGCTCGTTCCTTTCCTTCCCGCGCCACGAATATTTCCGCCGCATCCTCTGCAACCTCATCGGCTCCGAGGCCGACCGCGGCGAACTGCCGGACGACTTCGAAATGCTCTCCAGCCTGATCCGCGCGGTCTGCTTCGGAAACGCCCGGCAGCACTTCGGCTTCGACGTTTGAATGCCTGTCACGGCCTTACGCTTCGGAAACCTTGATTTTCCGACCAAGAAAACAATCTTGCCCCGGAGCATGAGTCGGGGGATGCTTTGCCCGCAGGCAATTGTATGGCAGGCAGGGACAACAAGAAGCGCGGTGAATCCGCCGAACCATCGCGATGGACCAATGAGATCACCGGCATCCTATGGATTACCGGCGGCGTGTTGCTGCTGCTCTCGTTGGTGAAATACAGTCCCGCGGATCTCCGCAGCCCGTCTGGAATCCCCCTCATCGGCGGTTTCCTGGAGCCCTTTGCAGACAAATCAGGGGCTTCCGGCGAAAATCTGATCGGACCTGTCGGCGGGCTGTTAGGATTTCTGCTGATCCTGCTTTTCGGTGCCGCAAGCTATCTGGTTCCGGTGGGTTTCATCTGGTTCGGCGTAGTGAAATTCGCCTTCGAACACCGGATCTGGCCGCGCACGGTGATGGGATTCTGCGTGATCCTGCTCTCAGGCGCGGCATGGCTCCATGCGGCGGATTTTTTCTTCAAGGAATGGGCGCATGGCTGCCATCTCCACAGCCCCGGCGGAGTGATCGGCAACGGCATCGGTGGATTCGTCCTGATGAACCTGGTCGGTCGCACCGGCACGCTTCTGGTCACCGGAGCGGCTTATCTGGTGGCGATGATCCTGCTCACCGGCCAACAACCGATCCGCTTCGCCAAATCCTGCTTCCGGCTGTCGATGAACAAATTCTCCGCGTGGCGTGAAAGCCGGAGCGAGGCTGGGCGCGCCGCCGCCCGCGAGGCCGAACTGCTCGCCGAGCGCGAACGCCAGCGCGAGGAACGCCGCAAGGATCGCGAGGCCGCCAAAGCCGCCGCTGCCCGCAGCGAACAAGAAGCCGATCCCCAGACCATGCTGCCACTGCGGGACACTCCGCCGCCACAAATCATCGATGCCTCGCAGCGCCGCGCCTCCGAGCAACTCATGCCGGGCACCAAACCCTTCGAACGGAAAAAAACCGGTCACCAGTTCCTTTCCACCGGAGATTACCCGGACTACGAGCTGCCGGGCTTCGATCTGCTCGATGCCGAGGAAGAGGAAGACGCGCCCGAAGCCAACCGCGACGAACTGCTTTCCACCCAGCGCGTCATCATCGAAACGCTCAAAGCCTTCAGCATCGAGGTCACACCTGGCGACATCACCCGCGGCCCCACCATCACCCGCTACGAAATCTATCCGAGCACCGGCCTGCGCGTTTCACGGATTTCCCAGCTCGAAGCCGATATCGCCCGCGCCACCTGCGCCGAACGCATCAACATCCTCGCCCCCATCCCCGGCAAGGACACCGTCGGCATCGAAATCGCCAACTCGCAGAAAATCGCCGTCCCGCTCCACGAACTGCTCCACGACCCCGAGTTCCGCTCCGCCAAGAAGAAAATCCCGCTGGCCCTCGGCAAGGACGTCTATGGCAAGACCGTCATCGGCGACCTCGCCGCCATGCCACACCTGCTCGTCGCCGGCGCCACCGGCTCGGGCAAGTCGGTCTGCATCAACTCGATCATTTCATCCATGCTCTTCAAGTTCGGCCCCGACGAACTTCGCTTCATCATGGTCGATCCCAAGGTGGTCGAAATGCAGATGTATAACAGACTGCCGCACCTCGTCGTGCCCGTCGTCACCGATCCCAAGAAGACCGTTGCCGCCCTCAAGTGGGTGGTCAACGAAATGGAAAAACGCTACCGCATCTTCGCCAAGGAAGGTGTGAGAAACTTCGACAGCTTCAACAGCCGGCCGAAAAAACAAACCGCCGCTCCGGCACCCGCTGCCGAAGAAGAAGAAGAAGAGGAAATTACCGACGAGGAAAGCACTGACGCGGAAACCCTCGAACAACCGGAATTTTCACTCGATCCCGGCATCCCCGCCAGTCACCAGGCACCGCCGTGGGCACTCGATGAGGTGGACGACGAACAGATCGAATCGATCGCCTCCGCCCTTGAATCCGGCGACCTCGCACCCGAGGCCGATGAGGACGACCCGGATTTCGAACCCGCTGAAGACAAGATCCCCGACCGTTTCCCTTATATCGTCGTGCTCATCGACGAGCTCGCCGACTTGATGCAGACCGCCCCTGCCGATGTGGAAATGTGCATCGCCCGCATCGCCCAGAAAGCGCGTGCCGCAGGCATCCATCTC
>CAXNHR010000073.1:0-11829 GCA_964202135.1 Luteolibacter sp.
GCCGAGAAGTTCGACTTCGGCCTGCTCGACGCCGCGCGCGACCTCGGCGCGACCGCCTTCCGCTCGTTCTGGTCGGTCTTTCTTCCCGGCATCCGCAAGGGCATCACCACCGCGCTGGTCATCGTCTTCGTGCCGATGCTCGGCTCCTACGTCGTGCCGGATCTCGTCGGCGGCACCGACGGACAAATGATCGGCAACAAGATCGCGCAGCGCAACTTCGCGGACCGCAACCTTCCCGCCGCCTCCGCCATGTCCGCCATCCTCACGCTGGCCGTGCTCGCCCCGCTGCTCTTCCGCCGCCGCGAATCAAACGAAAGTTCCTCTTAATCCCAGCGTTTCAGCATCTCAGTTTTTACCCCAATGAAATCCAGCCGCTTGCCGATGATCACGACCTGGCTTGTGCTGGCGTTTTTCTATCTGCCCATCGGCGTGCTGATCCTCAACTCATTCAATCTCTCGCGCTTCGGCACGCGCTGGCAGGGCTTCACCTTCAAGTGGTATGAGCGCCTGTTAGAGCGTGACGACCTGTGGGCCGCGCTGCTCAACTCGCTGCAGGTGGCGGCCATCGCCAGCATCGGTGCGATGATCCTCGGCACCTGCGCGGCCTTCGCCCTGCACCGCCACCGCTCGCGCCTGCAAACCGCCCACGAGGTGCTCATCACCATGCCGCTGGTGCTGCCGGAAATCCTGATGGGCATGAGCCTGCTGCTGCTTTTCGTTTCACTCGGCACCCAGCTCAGCCTGGTGACGGTGACCATCGCTCACATCACCTTCTGCATCAGTTATGTCACCCTCGTCGTGCAATCGCGCTTGCAGGATTTCGATTTCCAAATCGTGGATGCCGCGCGCGACCTCGGCGCCACCCGCATCCAGGCCTTCCGCAAGGTGGTGCTGCCATTGATCGCACCCGGCATCCTGGCCGGCGGACTGCTCGCATTCACCCTCTCGATCGACGACTTCGTGGTCACCTTTTTCGTCAAAGGCCCCGGAGCGGACACCCTGCCGGTGGTGATCTACAGCATGATCAAGAAAAGCCGCGAGTTTCCGGTGATCAACGCGCTCAGCACGCTGCTGTTGATGGTGACGTTCCTCGCGGTGTGGGGATCGCAGCGGCTCACGGCGGAGAAAGCGTGAAATGTGATAAGACGGCATGACCATCCACTGCCGCCCTGAGTCTTAAGTTTGCTGTTGTTCATGCCAGTGGGGTGGAGATCGGCTGAGATGCCTGTTGACAGTTCGCTTTCAGGACACAGGGTTTTCGCAGGTTTGCCATGAATGGATTTCAGGACAACAAGCCAGCGGTGGGTTGGATTCTCTACGACGGCTCATGTGGCATCTGCCGCGGCTCGGCATCGTTCTGGGAGAACGCGCTGCGGCGGCGCGGCTTCGCCATGGCCGCATTGCAGGAGAATTGGGTGATGGAAAAACTCAATCTGCCTTCAGAGGAATTACTGGACGAAATGCGCCTGTTGTTGGCGGATGGCACGCATCTGGCCGGCCCGGATGTTTATCGATATGCAATGCGGCGCATCTGGTGGGCTCTGCCCCTGTATCTCTTTTCCGTTCTGCCTGGCTGCCGACGGGTGTTCGATTTTGCATACCGATCCTTCGCACGTAACCGTCACCGCGTCTCTGCCGCGTGCGGACTCAAGTGATAGCGGCTCAGGAAAACTCCATCTGCTCATAAAGCTCGACAAGCGGCAGAACCGCATCGATTTCCGGCAGCGGGATGACCGCGTCGAGTCCCGAGTGAGCTTCCACCGCGAAGCCGCCTTCGGCCTTGCGGCGGTGCACGATGACGGCGGGAGTTTGCAGAAGAGATCGGATTCTCCTATCGAATGTCCATCAGCCAGCCCGCTGAGATTCTAACGATTTAACAGAAAGAAAAATCCCCCCGAAAGAATTGGGCGGGTTCATTGAACGGGCTTTTGCGTTCTCGCCCTCGGGGGGAAAGTGCGGCGGTCATAGACTGCCGCTACAGGACCGGCGTTACCGCCCGCAAGGGGGAAATTTGCGGCAACCGGTGATCGCCGCTAAAGCCGTCGCCACTGATTGCCGTCCTGTGCGAGGAGATCATCGGCTTCTTTCGGGCCCCAGGTGCCGGCTACGAATTCGGCCATCGGCGGCGGGGTTTCCAGCCCGTGCCAGGCGTGCTCGATGTGATCAATGAACTTCCACGCCTCCTCCACCTCGTCGCGGCGGGCGAAGAGGGTGGCGTCTCCGGCGATGGCATCCAACAAAAGCCGCTCATAGGCTTCGGGCGAGGATTTGCCGAAACTGGTGGCGTAGTGGAAATCCATTTTCACCGGTTCGAGGCGCAGGTTGTTGCCGGGGATTTTGGAAACCATGCGCAGCGAGATGCCTTCGTCGGGCTGGATGCGGATGACCAGCACGTTGCCGCCGGGCACGCCCCCGCAGGGGGTGTTGAACAGCACGCAGGGAGCGTCCTTGAAGTGGATGGAGATCTCGGTGGATTTTTTCGGCAGGCGCTTGCCCATGCGGATGTAGAAGTGCACGCCGCTCCAGCGCCAGGTGTCGATGAGCAATCTGACCGCGACATAGGCCTCGGTGTCGGATTGCGGATTGACGCGGTCCTCCTCGCGGTATCCGGGCACCGGGTTGCCATCGACGTGGCCGGCGGTGTATTGGGCGCGCACGACGTTGGCGGCCACTTTCTCCGGCGTGTCCCACTTGCGCAGCGAGCGGATGACTTTGACCTTCTCGTCGCGCACGCCATCGGCTGTCAGGTCGGTGGGTGGTTCCATCGCCACCAGGCTGAGGAGCTGGAGCAAGTGGTTCTGCACCATGTCGCGCAGGGCTCCGGCGCTATCATAATAAGCGCCGCGGCCGCCTTCCATGCCGAGATTTTCGGCGCAGGTGATCTGGACGTGACTGATGTGTTTGCTGTTCCAGAGCGGTTCGAAGATGGCGTTGGCGAAACGCAGGACCATCAGGTTCTGGGCGGTTTCCTTGCCGAGGTAGTGGTCGATGCGGTAGGTGTCTTTTTCCTCAAAAGTCGAGTTGACCACTTGGTTGAGATGACGGGCGGTGGCGAGATCGGTGCCAAAGGGTTTCTCGACGATGACGCGCGCCCAGCAGCCATCGGCAGCCTGGCTGAGCCCGGCCTTTTTCAGGTGAATGAGGATTTCATCGAAAAATTCGGGGGCGGAGGCGATGTAGAACAGGCGGTTGCCTTTGCCGCCGCGCGCGCGGTCGATCGCATCGAGTTTCTCCGCGAGGCCGCGGTAACCGGCTTCATCTGTGAACTCGGATTGATGATAACTCACCGTCTCGATGAATGGATTCCAAACGCGTTCGTCATGACCCGAGCGTGAAACCTTGCGATTGATTTCGGCGAGGCCGGCACGGAATTCGTCGTCGGATTTGTCCCTGCGGGCGAAGCCGATGATCTTCACGCCGGTGGGCAGATCGCCATCCACCGCAAGATGATACAAGGCGGGAATGAGCTTGCGGTGTGTGAGATCCCCGGTAGCGCCGAAGATGACAATGGTGCAAGGCTCCGCGCTCGAACGGGCGAGGAGGTCTTCGCGGAAGGGATTGGTCATGAACTCGGCGCGATTCCAACGAATACCGCTCCCGGAGGCAAAGCCAAATACAAGCAGAGCCTGAAATCCGCTTCATGCCAAGCATGAGTCGGTCGAGTGCATGCTTGAAAAGTCCGGGTGTTGAAGAAATCGCCAGAGCCTTCGGCTGAGGACGTTTTCGGGGCAGTTCAATCTTGATTCCCCGCAGCGGTCCGGTTTTCCTCCGGGGCAGAAATGAGCGAAGATTCAGATGAGTTTGCCGGGGATCCTGACGCCGCAAAAGTGCTTCATTTCATGGCGGCGGGCCTTTGGCGGAAAGCCCGGGACGCGTCCAAGGAATTGTGCAAGAAGGACCGCGGGCGGTATCTTGTTTTGCTGATCCGGGCGAACGTGGGCTTGGTGCGCGAGATGCTGGGCAAGGGCTTGGTCAAGGAGGCGGAAACGGTGGTGGATTATTTGGCGACGTTCGCTCCGGCGGATACGATGGCGCTGCTGTGGGCGGAAATGGCGGCCCCGGCGGGCAAGCGCCAGGTCAAGGCGTTGGCGGATTCCGGTGGGGCCGGATGGTGGGTGGCGGCGCTGCGGGCGGACGAAATTTCGAGGAAAGGGGGCGCTGTTTCTCTGGCGGATCAGGCGGCGGTGGATTTGTTGGTGACGGATGGGTTTGAGCCGGACGAGGCGGAAAATTACGGACAGGCGGTGAGCCTGGCGGCGGAGTTGAAGGCGGTGCGGTCCGCGTGTGCCGCTACCGGTGAGGGGCAGTGGGAGGAGGCGAAGCAGGCGCTGCGCGACCTGCCGCGGCAGTCGGTTTTTTCGCAGTGGCGGATTTTCCTGCGCGGGGTGCGCTGTGTTTTCGAGGAAGAGCGGGAAACGGCGCGCCAATGTTTCGCGCAATTGTCACCAACCGGAGCTTTGGCCCGGGCGGCGGCCTCCCTCGCACCGGATCTAGCCGGAAACGCGCGCCCGGCACCGGCCACCGCCACGGTCCCGCTCTGGCTGGCCGCCACCGGGCAGCCCGCCGCCTGGTCCGCGCCGATTCTGGCCGCTTCGGGCTCATGGAAAGCAGGCAAGCGGGTGCAGGCATTCGATGATCTGGTGGCGGGCATGAAGGAGGCGTTTCCATCGGTCGTGCCGGGGCTTCCCGCCCTGCTGACCGATGCGGTTCTGCCTTCTCATGCCCGCATGAACGGAGACGACTGGGAGGATTCGGAAAATCTTTATTACCGTTTCGGCGGTGAGCGGACCAAGGCCAATTTGCGATCTCCGCAGTCGGCTCTGGCGTTTTATCGATCCATGTGTGTCGCGGAAAAAGACGACATGCCGCATCAAGAATTGGATCGGTGTTGGCGGGTGCTCATTGAGCTGTGGCAGAAATGCCATGGTCCGGACCGGCAGCGCGATTCGCTGGCGTGGCGCTGGCTGGGTGATGCTCTGGCGACTCCCGGCGAGCTGAACAACCCTTTCGGTCGCAATCTTGCCGAGGAGCGCAAGAACGCGGCTAAGGCACTCAAGGCCTATGAAACTTCGATCGACGCCGATGAGTCCAACGAGGCCGCGTGGCTCGGTCTGGTTTCCCTTTTGATCCGCCAGGGCGAAACCAAGCGAAGCAACAAGATGCTGGACGAGCTGGTGAAAAAATTCCCCCGCAACAAGGGCATCCTGGTGCTTGCCGGGGATAACGCCATTGCCCGCAAGAGTTATGCCAAAGGGAGCGGCATCCTGCGGACCGCGCTGGCGCTGGATCCCCTCGACAAGGCCCTCAAGGAGCGGATCGTGGTCGCCTTGACGCTGCGGGTGCGGGAGGCGAACCGCAAGGCGGCGCCCGCCGCAGCCTTGTGGGAGGAAATCGAACCCTTGCTCGAAAACAACCCTCCAGGGGGTCATTACATGCTCAGCCGCTGGATGGCGCGCGTCCGCCGGTCCTTGTTGGACACGGAGTCTGAAGCGGCCGCGCAGGCGGAAGCGGATGCCATCGCGCTGGCTCCCTCCGCCCTGCTCCGCTTGTTTTTCGCCACCACGCTGGCGTCCGTCTATCGCATCCCGCCCCGCAAGGAATGGGAGATTGCCTGGATCGTGGCCAGATCCTCGCCCGAATGCACTTGGAAATCTCTGCTTGAGATCCTACGGGTTCTTGATTTCACCAGCGCCATCTCCGGCTGGAGCTGGAAACAAACGAAATTAGCCTGTGATCGGGTCCTGAGGGTGACGGAGCATTTGGTGGCTGCCAGTCGGCTTAAAGATGACCCGGCGGGTCTCTTGGAATCCATTTCCGAACTGCCCGCCCTCAGGAAACGCGCGTCGCAGCCCGGTTCCCATGTCATCGACTTGGTGATGCGGGACATTTCCGATGCCCTCGACCGGTATGTGAGTCCCGGTGCGAAAAAGGCCGACCCGCGCCTGCGTCTGGCAAGTCTGCTCCTCGGCAACTGCGAGTCCCGGAAAGCTCTCAATTACCTGAAATCCATCATTGCCGATGCAGAAGCCGCCGGTCTTCCCGCAATCGCGGCACAGGCAAGGGAAGTCCAACAGAGAATCGAGAACCGCAGTTCCCGCCAGCCCCCCGGCTTCTTCGCCGAAGAGGACGATGAAGAGGACGATATCTGGGAAGATGAGGATGATATCTGGGAAGATGAGGATGATATCTGGGAAGATGAGGACGATGACGAAGATTCCAGCAGCGGAGAATTCGCAATGCAGGAGTTCATGGTAGAACTCCAAAAAGCGGTGGCAGCCAAGGATTCCGTGATGATCGCGCGCGTCCGCAAATCCCTGAGGGAAATGGGACTAACCGAACAGATGATCGACCAAGCCATCGCGATCATCGCCAACACCACTGGATCGTCCCGGTCCGGCAAAACCGCGAAGGCGAAAAAACCCACCAAGAACCCCGGCACGGGTCCCCGCCAGATTGACCTTTTCTGAAATCATGAACCCCTTCCTCGTCCTCGATGTGCCTGTGGATGCCACCGACGAACAAGTGCGCGCCGCCTATCAGAACTTGCTGCGCCGTTATCCGCCGGAGCACCGGTCGCGCGAATTCCAAATCATCCAGGAAGCCTACCAGGCGACGCGGACCGCTGCCGACCGCCACCACTGGCTGCTGTTTCACCTGCCAACCGCAAGAATCGGTCCGCTGGAGGCGCTGGAAAATTTCGCCCGGCTGCCCGGCCGGATGAAACCACCGGGCGCAGCGGCTTTCCTCACCTTCCTGCGTGGCTGCGCCAACGCCGCCCTGCGCGAGCAGTCGAAGTGAAATCGCGATTTCCTATTTCCCACTCATCATGATGCCCCTTGATCCATTGCCCGAGTCCGACGACGAAGACGAGTTTCCCGAAGCGGAAGAGGATGCCGGGATCACGCTGGAAGCGCTGCACGAGGAACTCATCGCCAGCACCGAGGAAACCCGACGCGGCAACCGGCGGGTGCTCGAAGTGCTGAAGAATTTCGGCGGCCTGCTCGACGCGCTCTCCGCCACTTCCAAAGACACCCACAAGGCGGTGCGCGCGCTTCCCGCGCTTACCTCCGTCACCCCGTCCGCTGGCGACGGACTGTCCCACGGCTGGGCACTCCCACTGGTGGAACTCGCGGACCGCATCGACCGGGTGGCCCACGGTTTCACCCGCCCTCCCGCCGGGCGGCTGCCCTGGTGGCCGGGCGCGCGCAGGCAGGTGACCGCATGGCGCGAGGCCTGGGAATTGCAGGCGGACGCCGTTTCCATACTCCGCAGCCACCTCGCCGCCACCATGCAACGGGCGAATCTGGAGCGACTCGACGTTCTGGATCGCCCCTTCGATCCCAACACGATGACCGCCGTCGAATCCACCGTGGACCCGGCAAAGCCCGACCACACGGTGCTTGCGGAAATCCTTCCCGGCTGGAGAAATGCCGCTTCCGGCCAGCTCGTCCGTCCCGCGCAAGTCCGTGTTTCCCGCATCACAGCCCGCTGATTTTCCACCCATTTTCACCCATCTGCTCATGAGCCAAAACCTCCCGCCACTTGTCATCGGTATCGATCTCGGCACCACCAATTCCGCCGTCGCCGTCGCCCAGGATGGCACGCTCACGATCATTCCGGTGAATGGCCAGTCGTCCATGCCCAGCGCCGTCGGCATCGATCCCACCGGCAAGCTGGTCGTCGGCCAAGCCGCCAAAAACCAGGCCATTTCCGCCCCGGAAAACACCGTGCTGTCCATCAAGCGGATCATGGGCACCGACGCCACCGCCGAGCTGGGTGGGAAATCCTACCGGCCCGAGGAAATCAGCGCCCTGATCCTTGGCGAGCTCAAGCGTGCCGCCGAGGAGCACCTCGGCCGGCCCGTCAGCCAGGCGGTCATCACCGTGCCGGCCTTTTTCAACGAGCGCCAGCGCCTTGCCACCCAGGATGCTGGCAGCCTTGCCGGGCTGGAAGTGCTGCGCATCATCAACGAACCCACCGCCGCCGCGCTCGCCTACGGAGCCGGCCAAGCCGACTCCGCCGAAAATGAAACCCTGCTCGTCTATGATCTCGGCGGCGGCACCTTCGATGTCTCCGTGGTGCGCGTGGAAAACGGCATCGTCGAGGTCCGCGCCAGCCACGGCGACATCCACCTCGGCGGCGATGATTTCGACGAGGCACTCACGGCCTTGGGCGAGCAGCGCCTGCGGGAAAAACATGCCGACGCCCTGCCCGCTGCCGCCCACCGCCGCCTCAAAAGCGCCATGGAATTGGCTAAAATCCGCCTTTCCGACGAACCGTTCGCCACCATCCGCGAGGAATATCTCACGCCCACCGGACACCTCGAAACCGAAATTTCCCGCCACGACTACGAGCAGCTCATCGAGCCGTGGTTGGTGAAAACGCTCGATTGCGTCCAGCGCACCATCTCCGACGCCGGAATCACCGCCCACCAGATCGACAAAATCATGCTGGTCGGCGGAGTCACCCGCACTCCCATGGTGCAGGAGCTTCTCCTGCGCACGCTCGGCATGGAGCCGCGCCATGAAATCAACCCGGACCTCGTCGTCGCCATGGGAGCCGCCATTCAGGGAGCTACTTTGGCCGGCCAGCCCGCCCCGGCCATTCTGGTCGATATTTCCGCCCACACCTACAGCGTGCTCGCCGTCGTCGGCGGGGATTTCATGGGAGATTTCCTCAACTGCTGCCCGGTTGTCCGCCGCGGCACGCCGCTGCCGGTCACCAAAGCCGACCTGTTCACCACCCCGGCGGATTATCAGGAGAAAGTTGCCATCAAGGTCTTCCAGGGAGAAAGCGAAGATCCCTCCGAGAACCTTAGCATCGGTGAGTTCATGGTCACCGGACTTTCGAAAGTGCCCGCCGGCAACGAAATCATCGTTCAGTTCCACATTGACCTCAACGGCCTGCTCACCGCCACCGCCACCGAAAAACGCACCGGGCTGGCCAAGTCCGTCACCATTGACACCGCCGGCCAACACCGGATCAATCTCGATGCCGCCCGCACCAATCTTGCCGCCCTCTTCGAAGAACAGGACGCCGCCTTCGCTGAAGATGATGACGATTTAGAAGACGCCGAGATCATTCCCTGGCCAAGCGGAGAAACCACCGCCTCATCCACTTCTGAAGCCGAGGCCCCCGCTAATTCCGCCGCGCTGCTCGCCTCTGCCAAGAGCCTGCGCAACCGCGCAGGAAAACTCCTCGAACAGGGCGTGGCCGAAGCCGATGCCGCCGCCATCCGCGCCAGCCTCGCCGTGGTGCCGGTGGCCATCGATACCCGGGATTGGGATCAGCTGTGCAGCACCTTGGACACCCTCAGCGACCTGCTTTTCTATCTGGAAGACTGAGGAGGCCGAGTTGAGTGATACCAACTCTTTCAAATAAAGTGACGCTTGCGGGTGGATGGACTGGAGCGCGGAATTTATTCCGCCCGAGCTGATATGGAGATTTCGCGCGGAATAAATTCCGCACTCCAATTGAAGAGTCACCTCGTTTCCGAGATTTGGGATGAGTCGGAAGCCCCGCTTACCAAGGCAGCGGGAAGTCGCGGTTGAAGGCGAAGACGCGCTCGCGGATGGCGTGGAGCTTGGCGGTGTTGCTGTGGTCGGAAAGCGCTTCGTGGATGAAGTCGGCGACTTGTTCGACGTCTTTCTCCATCATGCCGCGGGTGGTGACGGCGGGTGTGCCGATGCGGATGCCGGAGGGTTTCATCGGGCTGCCGGTGTCGAACGGGATGCCGTTCTTGTTGACGGTGATGCCGGCCTCGTCGAGGGCGTGGGAGGCTTCCGTGCCGTTGAGGTTCTTGTTGCGGAGATCGACCAGCATCACGTGGTTGTCGGTGCCGCCGGAGCAGATGCGGAAACCGTGGTGCGCGAGACGCGCGGCGATCGCTTGCGCGTTCCTAACAACTTGTGCCGAGTATTGCTTGAACTCCGGCTTGAGAGCCTCGCCGAAGCAGACGGCCTTGGCGGCGATGACGTGCATCAGCGGTCCGCCCTGGATGCCGGGGAAAACCTGGGCGTCGATTTTTTTGGCGAACTCCTCCTTGCACAAAATGATGCCGCCGCGCGGGCCGCGCAGGGATTTGTGGGTGGTGGAGGTGACAAAATCCGCATGCGGAATGGGGCTCGGGTGCACACCGGCGGCGACGAGACCGGCGATGTGCGCCATGTCCACAAACAGATAGGAGCCGACCTCGCGGGCGAGCCTGCCCATGCGTTCGAAATCGATGACGCGGGAGTAAGCGGAGGCGCCCACGGTGATGAGCGCGGGCTTCAGCTCACGCGCGGTTTTTTCCAACTCATCGTAGTTGATGCGTTCGTCATCCGGCGAGACGCCGTAGTGCGTGACGTCGTAGAAGCGGCCGGAGAAATTCGCCTTGTGGCCGTGGGTGAGGTGGCCGCCGTGGGCGAGGTCCATGGTAAAAATCTTGTCGCCGGGCTTGAGCACGGAGAAATACACCGCGGTGTTTGCTTGGGAGCCGGAGTGCGGCTGGACGTTGGCGTGCTCGGCACCGAAAAGCTCCTTCGCGCGGTCGATGGCGAGTTGCTCGACGACATCGACGTTTTCGCAACCACCATACCAACGGCGGCCGGGGTAGCCCTCGGCGTATTTGTTGGTGAGCACCGAGCCCTGGGCTTCCATCACGGCCGGCGAGGCGAAGTTTTCCGAGGCGATGAGCTCGATGTTGTTGCGCTGGCGTTTTTCCTCGGCGGTGATGGCCTCGTAGATCGCCGGATCGGTCTGCGCGATGCGGCTGCCGGAGGCCTTGCAAACACGCGCCTCGTGGCGGCCACCTTCGAAGGGGGTGATCAGGAAGGCATCCGCCATGGCCTTGGCGGTTTGCGCATCGGTGTATTTGCCGCTCAGGCAGAGGATGTTCGAATCGTTGTGCTGGCGGGTGATGGCCGCCTCGTCCACCGAGCGCACGCTGGCCGCGCGGACGTGGCGGTGGCGGTTCGCGGCGATGCTCATGCCGACACCGGAAGTGCAGGCGAGGATGCCGAAATCGTAGGTGCCATCCGCCACATTGCGGGCGACGAGGTTGGCGTAGTCGGCGTAATCGACCGAGCCGCTTTCGTGAGTGCCGAAGTCATGGACCTCGTGACCAACAGCCTTGAGGTGTGCGACGACAGCGTTCTTGAGTTCAAAAGCGCCGTGATCGGCGCCAACGGCGATGCGGAAGGTGGGGTGGCTCATGGGCGGCGGGATTCAAGACGCGGAATCCCGGATTGGAAACCGGAAATTTCCACAAGCCCGGAAATGGCGTTGCCGGGCAGCGATCGCGCACGGTCTCACTGCGTCACATCCAGCGAATCCACCGGCAGGCGGACACCGGCTTTGGCGCGCAGCACAATGGCGTGCGGCCCGCTGCTGAGCGCGGGGCTGGTCCACACCGGGGCGGTGTCCACCATGGCGGGAGCGCGCAGGTCGAGGGTGGCCACCGGTTTGCCGTCTAACAAAATTTCCGCCTCGCCGAAATCCGGTCCCTTGGGCGACCACAGCGTGGCCGCACTGCCGTGGATGTTCCACTTTGCGCGCGGGGCGTTTTCAGTGGGTTTGGAAACCGCGCCGCTACCGTGGCGGAAACCCGCGTCCTTCACCACTTCCCAGATGCCGCCTTCGGGATGGCCCGCGCCGAGCAGGGCCTCGTTGAAATGATAAGTGAACACCGCCGGCTGCGGCTCGCCTGTGACATGGAAACGATCCACGGTGAGATGGCTGTTGGAATCCGCGATCCAGCCGAGAATGGACGGTCCGTTTGAGGTTCCCTGTGAGTGCCAGACGGACTGCTCGCCGATTGACACACTGGTCTCTCCCTGCTCGCTGCGG
>CAXNHR010000074.1:0-11493 GCA_964202135.1 Luteolibacter sp.
CCCAGCATCATGGAGGGTGGGTATTGGGCGTGACCGGTGCCGCGCTGGTTGGTGCGCGCACGGCTCAGATCCAGAGCTTTGACCGCATCCATGATGAAGTTCACCATGTGATCCGGGGCCACCCAGTCGCGCAGGTCGGGCGGCAGCAGTAGCGGGGTGTCGTGGTCAATGTGTCGTGGTCAATGTTGACGAAACGGGCGGACATGCCTTGGGTATGCCGAATCCGCCGAAGTTATTCAGAGAATTTGAATTCTAAGTCCGACAGGCTGCTAGGCAGACCGTTTCGGGTTTGCGTCCCGTGCGGTGGCGATGCGGCCGGGCGATTTGTGCGGCGCAGGGGAAAAGCAATTCCTCGCCGGTGGTCGTTGCGCATACCAACTGGCGCTTCACCCATTTGCGTTTCTTTTCCTCACGACGGTGCCCGGCGCTGCGACCGGCGTGCTCTTCGGGATGAAAAGGGGGGAGCCCGGATCGGGCAGTTTCGACTCGATGCGCTTTTTGATCTCCGGAGAGTTTTCCTTGATGGTCAGCGAGTAGTCGGCTCCGGCGTCCAGAACGAGTTGCCGCGCGGTCTGCTGGCAACTGTGCATGGCATCCAGCGAGACAAGTTTTCCATCAAGGTCGAGCCGTGCGATGAGTTTGCGCGCGGCGGGAATCTCGTTGCTCTTGTTTTCCACCAGTTCGCAGCCGAGGTAATGCTGGGATGGCGTGGCGATGGCGGTCACGACGTTGTGACCACCGGCGTGTTTGGGTTGTTTGCCATCGATGGCCACCGTTTCGTTAGGAGGGACCGGACCGCGGACGCGCCGCTGCCACTCGATGAGAACCTCTTCCACCATGTCCGCGTTCACGTTGGACATCATGCGGCTGAAGGTGGTCTGGTCGGGCGAGGAGCAGCGGCCGGTCTTGGTGTCACGCCGCACGCCTTGAGCTGCCCTTGCGAAAGGCTCTTCGCGAAAACCTCGAGGTCTTTCTGTCCTCGCGGTGCGTCTGCCAGATAAGCGGCGGCCATGATGCCTAGCAGCGCGTGGACTGGATAGATACAACGTTTGCGGTTGCGATACTCGGGGACGCGTTCGCGAAACAGGGCGGAGAGGTTTTTGAGTTCGGCGGGCGATTCGGTGCAGCGGGGCAATGAGTCGGCTTCCACGGTGGCCAGCGCGGGTTTGAGGTGTTCCGCTTGAAGGCTGCGGCAGGCTCCGCGCACCAGTTCGCGTGCGAAGAGCAACTTGGGCCGGTCGTGTGGCTCGTAGTAATCGCGCGAGACGCGCTGATTGCCTTGGGTATGCCCGAGCGGCGTCCAACCCGCCGCGATATAGACCGTGCCTCGGAACAACTGTGGGTCGACGAAAGTCTCCGCGACGAGCACCGGATGACCGTAGCGTTCCATCCAGTCACCGCTGAGGCGTGCCGCCACGCGCGACAGCACGGCGGAGCCGAGATTGGGTGTGGTTCGATCGGGCAGGAGCAGAAAGCGGGTGTTGTTGACCACCAGGGTAAGTCGCCGCCGCCGCTGTTCGTCGCTCCAGCCGATCCATTGATCGCGGTGGCGCAAGCGGCGGGATGCCGCCGCGAAGAGCAGCACGCCAAGCCAGTCGCCATCGGCATCAAGCGTCGCATACCAAAGCCTTTCACCGACTGGATTCGGAGCGCCCAGATAGTGGTGTGCGGCGAGCAATTCTCCCGCCCGTTGGATTTCCTCGCTCGTGGAGAGAGGCTCGACGCGAATGTTACACAACAAACTTTGGCGGGATGGCCAATCCGATGGATGGTTCGGGGTGGAGAGGTTTACCCGGCCATCAGAAAAAATCCGGGGCCTGTTGTTCAGCATTTTGATTCAAAATGCTTATCAAGAATGTTTTGGAAATGTCAGCGCATAGGCGCTGGGCGGGAAGGCTCATGGATTGATCTCGGCAGGCTGAGTGGCGATCAATCCGGGAGCAATGGACAGATGGCTCTTGCGGCGTTCGACGCGGAGTTAGCCGCAACCACCACACGCACGCCCTCCGACTCCAGATGCCGTGCGATCGCGGCTGGCGGTGGCGCATCGGTGACGAGCGCGTGCAGACGCCGCGGATGGATCATCACCGAGGCGGAGGCGAGGTGAAATTTCCGCGAATCCATAAGCAGAACCACCCGCTCGGAACAGGCGGCCAGCGCCCGTTTCACTTCGATTTCCAGCGGATTGGGATCCATCGGCCCCCGCTCCGCGTCCCAGCCCGTCGCGCCGAGAAAACAGACCGAAGTTCGGCCCAGCGCCGCGCTTTTCAATGCTTCCGGGCCAGTGGTGTTTCCCGAAACCGCACTCAACCACCCGCCGAGCACGCGCACGGGCAGGACCGGACGCCGGGCTCGCATCCGCAGCGCGATCGGGAGGCTGTTGGTGACTACGGAAATGTGTTGATCAGGCAAGGCATCCACCAACGCAGCCACAGTGGTGCCTCCTTCCATCGCGATCACATCGCCCTCCCGCACGAACTCGCTGACCGCCGCCACCGCGATGCGGGATTTCGCCTGGTCCGCCGCGGTGGTTTTGGCCTCGAAATCCGGTTCGACGACCAGATCTCCGAGAAAGCGGGCCCCGCCACGGACGCGCCGCAGCAGGCCTTGTTCGCCAAGCCGCTGCAAATCCCGCCACACGGTCATGGGCGTCACTCCGAGTTCACGGCTCAATTCCCGCGCTTTGAGCTCCCCGTGATCCCGCAGCAGAGTCATGATTCGCTGATGCCGGGCCGGTGTGCTGTGTGCCTTCATGTTAAGTTGGGTAAAAATTGTTACAATTTGTTATAATCCTTGAATCCGCGTGCCGCCAGCGTGAATTCATGGGCATGAAATATTTCCTCGGCATTGACGGCGGCGGCACCAAAACGCGCGCCGTGTTGGTGAATGCCGACGGCGTGGTGATCGGGGAGGGGGAATCCGGCCCCGCGAATTACCACAACGTCGGGCTTCCCGACGCGATGGCCAGTTTGCAGCAGGCCACGGCACGTGCATGGCTGGCCTCCGGACTTTCGGCCCGGATGCCCGACCTCGCGTTTCTAGGTTGCGCGGGGATCAAGTCGGCGGTGGACATCGCGCGGTTCACCTCGGCGGCGGAAACGGCCGGGATCGCACCCACCGGCGAAATCACCGTGGTCAACGATCTCCACAACGCCCTGACCGGCGGGCTGGCGGGACGTCCTGGCATCGCCCTCATCGCGGGCACGGGGACCAATTGCCTGGGCCGCGACGCATCCGGCAAACACTTCATGTGCGGCGGCTGGGGGTGGCTTCTCGACGATGCGGGCGGCGGCTTCGGTCTCGCGCTCGCCGCCATGCGTGCCTCGGTCCGGGCGGCGGATGGTCGCTCGCCGGAGACGCGCCTGCTCCCGGCTTTGCTGGCCTTTCTCGGGCTCTCGGAGCCGAACGAACTGCTCGCGCGCTTGTATGTGGAAAAATGGACACCGGATGAACTTGCGGCATTTGCGCCCGTGGTCATCCGCCTGGCGCAGGAGGGCGATGCGCCGGCCAGTCGGATCTTGCACGAAGGCGCGTTGGCCTTGGCCGATCTGGTGGCTGGGTCCGCACGCGCGCTTGATTTTCCCGATGGACCGGAAGTCGTTCTGCTTGGCGGATGCGCCTGCTCGGGCGAGCCGTATCAACCGCTTATTGAGGCCGCGATCCGCTCCGCCTGCCCCGCCGCGCGTATCACGCGGCCCGCGTTCTCGCCGGTTCACGGCGCGGCGCTGAACGCTCTCCACGCGGGTGGCATCCACCCGTTGCCGGAACTCACTTTTCACCACCAACAATCATGACACCGCCCACCATGCTCACAGCTATCCAGCCCGAAGACCTCGCGGTCGCCTATGGGCTCGACTCAGCCCGAATCGGCAATCGCCCGATGGTGCAACGCCATCTCGCCGACCTGCGGGGGTGCTTTGCCGACAGCGCGGCGTTCGAAGCCGCCCTTGCCGAAGCCAACCCGTTGCTCTACGCCGTGACCGCCGTGGAACCCGCCAGCGGCGACGGCCAGCTCCACTACGGGCTGGGCATCATCTATCCGGGGAAAATCGGCGACGAGTATTACCTCACCAAGGGCCATTACCATTCCCATCGGCCGGCCGCCGAGGTCTATGTCGGCCTGCGTGGCGAGGGCATGATGCTACTCGAAGACGAGGCGACGGGCGAGAGCCGCATGGCGCCGTTGTGCGCCAACTCGGTTGTCTATGTTCCCGGCCACACCGCCCACCGCACGATGAATGTCGGCGCCGAACCGCTGGTGTATCTCGGCATTTATCCGTCCAACGCGGGGCACGACTACGGTGCCATCGCGGAAAAGAATTTCAAAATGACCGTCGTCGAGCGAGACGGCAAACCCGCAATGCTGCCACGACCATGAGCTATCTCAAACGCCTCGGCCTTCGTGCCGCCAACTACGATAAATTTCCCTCGGTCAAAGTCCCCGCCGCCCGCGCATCGGACTGCTGGTCCGGATGGGATGCCATTGTTTCTGAAATACGCTCCGCCATCTCCAAACACCCGGGCAAATGCACGGTGGCGGTGGAGTGTTATCCCGGTGTGGACGACGACGCGATCCGCTCCGTTCTAACAAGCGCGCTTGATCCGGCGAAGGTTTTCGACAGCAAGCAGGCCTTCAAGTCCGCGGACGAGGTGGACGCGATGGTGGCGCCGTTCCTCGGCGGGGACGATCCGGTTTTCGGCTACCTCAATCAGACGCTCGCCATGGCCGATTTTCTGGATGAAACCAAAGCGGGCACGGTGAAGCTGGAGATTGAGAGCACCAACCGCCTCGTCCTGATGACGGGCCCCGGCGCCTCGTTGCTTGCTCCCCGCGCTGACATTCTGATCTATGCCGACATGCCGCGATGGGAGGGCCAACTCCGACAGCGGCGCGGTGAGGTGGATAATCTCGGCGTGCACAACCGCGGCTTTAAAGCCTCGCTGCAATACAAACGCAGCTTCTTCATCGACTGGCGGGTCGCCGACCGTCTCAAGCAGGCCACGATGGAGCGCTGGAATTTCCTCCTGGATACCACACACCCCGCCGAACCCAAAATGATCAGCGGCTCCGCGCATCTGGCCGGACTTGCTGCGGCGGCAAACCGCCCGTTCCGTGTGGTGCCATTTTTCGATCCCGGCCCATGGGGCGGGCAGTGGATGCGCGAGGTCTGCGATCTGGCCGACGGCCCACCGAACTACGCCTGGTGTTTCGATTGCGTGCCGGAGGAAAACTCGCTGCTGCTCGAATTCGCCGGTGGAACCAAGGTGGAGATCCCGTCGATCAACGTCGTGTTCAACCAGCCGCGCGCCCTGCTCGGCGAGCCGGTCCATGGACGCTTCGGGCCGGAGTTTCCGATCCGCTTCGACTTTCTCGACACGATGGGCGGAGGCAACCTGTCCTATCAGGTGCACCCGCTCACCGAATACGCCCGTGAACATTTCGGCCTGCCCTACACCCAGGACGAGAGTTACTACATGCTCGATGCCGAGCCCGGAGCGATCGTTTACCTCGGCTGCAAGGACGGCACGGACCCCGCCGCGATGCTGGCCGACCTCCAGTCCGCGCAACGAGGCGAGAAACTTTTCGATGCGGACAGGTTTTCCGGGTCGTTTCCGGCCAACAAACATGACCACTTTTTGATCCCCGCAGGCACGCTCCATTGCTCCGGTGCCAATTCCATGGTGTTGGAAATCAGCGCCACGCCCTACATTTTTACCTTCAAACTCTGGGACTGGGCGCGCCTTGGACTCGATGGCAAACCGCGGCCGGTCAACATCGAACGCGGCAGCAAGGTCGTCCAATGGAACCGTGACGAAACCTACGCCCGCAAGCATCTCGTCAACCAGTTCACCCCCATCGCCTCCGGTCCCGGATGGCGGGAGGAACGCACTGGCCTGCATCCCGCCGAATTCATCGAGACACGCCGCCACTGGTTCACCGACAAGGTTGAGCATCATACCGGCGGCAGCGAAAGTGGCGGCGTGAATGTCCTCAATCTGGTCGAAGGCGAAGAGGCCATCGTGGAAAGTCCCACCGGCGCATTCGAGCCGTTTGTGGTTCACTACGCCGAAACCTTCATCGTGCCCGCGGCGGTGGGTGCCTATACCATCCGCCCGGTCACACCGCATCCCCAAAAAGAACTCGCCACACTCAAGGCCTTTGTCCGTCACCAGCCATGAACCATCATCCCGGCTTCCCGATTCAGGCCACGACCGACCCGCTGGGATTCCAATACGGTCCCGGCGTATTCGGTCCGGAATGCGAATTGCGCGGACTCGACGCCATCCGTCCGAGTCTCCGCGACCCGCAGTGCGACGGCCCTGATCCGGTTTATGCCATCGCCATGGATGTGGGCACGGCGGATCGCCGCGCCGATCTGCTCGCGCGCAATCTCCTTTTCGGAGTCGTTACCTATGCTGCCGGGCGTCTTGGTGACGAACCCGTGCGCTCACAGGGGCACATCCATGCCGTGAGCGCGAGTTGCGGTCGCTCCACCGCCGAGCTCTATGAAATCTGGGCGGGCCGGGCGGTCATCCTCATGCAGGAAACGGCCGACGATGACCCGGGTCGCTGCTTTGCCGTGACGGCTGGCCCGGGCGAAGTCGTGGTGGTGCCGCCGTATTGGGCTCACGCCACCATCAGTGCCGACCCACATCAACCGCTCACCTTTGGTGCGTGGTGCGTGCGGGACTTTGGATTCGATTACCGCGGAGTGCGCGCCCATGCCGGGCTCGCCTGGTTCCCCAGACTGGCCGGGGACGAACTGGAATGGGAGGCCAATCCGCGCTACCCTGTCCGGCGCGAACTCGTGATCAAGAATCCCGCCAGCTATGAAAATCTCGGTCTGCGCCCCGGCATTCCGATCTGGCGGCAATACCTGGATAATCCCGAATCGGTCATGTGGGTGCCGCGCCCGGAACGCGCTGTCGCTCTATGGCAGAACTTTGTTCCCTGAGAGGGCGTCAAAATAGGAAGGGATAGGCTGAATGAGAGGAGAAAAATCCGCTTGGGCTGCCGTTCTCGCCCAATCCGGGAGCCAGGTCACCTTGACCGATGCGGCCCAGCTTTCCGATGGGTGGGTCTCCGATCGGCGGATGGAACAACCACCAGTCGTGCGGGCCGCGCAATTGTTCAAGGCCTCAAAGACACGGTCCTGTTGTCTGCCCGTGACAGGTCCCGAGTGGTTCAGGCAGGCGGGAAGGCTCATGGATTGACCTCGGCAGGCTGAGTGGCGATCAATCCGGGAGCAATGGACAGATGGCTCTTGCGGCGTTCGACTCCAGTTCTGAATCTGGCGCCCGAGAACTACGATGGGAAGTCCTTCTGCCACCTTCGCTCCTCACCCATGCGGTTGCTCATCGCCTCGGCAAACTGCTGGTCGGTCACGATGAAGAGGATGTTCGGCCGCGCGGCGGACTCCGCCATCGCACCCGCCGCCGCAAAAAACAGCAGGCGGGCAATGGCAATTGCGAAACGGCTTTTGAAGTTTGAAAGCATCGGCTTCATGGCGACTGAGGGAAGCCCTGGTGCACGGAATGCGCAAGGCCTCAGATGCCGTATCGTTTCACCGCGCTGGCGGGATTGTCCTGCAAAGTGGAGCAGGATGTTCATGGTGAAACTCAGGGATAAAGACCGCGCGCGCGTTTCGCCTGGACCACCTTGTTGATGCCGATGGCCAATGCGGCATCACGCATCCAAAGGTTGTTGCGCTTGCCGAAAGCAAGCACCTCCTGGAATGCCTTCTCAAGGATGCGGTAAAGGCGGTCGTTGATCTCGGCCTCGGTCCACGCGAAATTCTGCAGGTTCTGCACCCACTCGAAATAGGAAACGGTGACGCCACCCGAGTTGCACAGCACGTCGGGAATGAGGAAGATATCCGAGTCGCGCAGGACCTGGTCACCGGAGGCGGTGGTCGGCCCGTTGGCGGCTTCTGCGAGGATCCGGCAGCGTAGCTTGCCCGCATTTTCGCCGGTGATCTGGGCTTCGAGCGCGGCGGGGATCAGGATGTCGCATTCGAGGGCGAAGAGTTCCTCATTGGTCAGGGCATCGCCACCGGAGAAACCCGCGACTCCACCGTGCTCGGCGACGTGTTGCTGGAGCTGGCGCGCATCGATTCCCGCCGGATTGTAAAGCCCGCCGGTGTGGTCGGTGACGGCGATGATCCGCACGCCGGACGCCGCGAGCGTGGTCGCCGCATAAGAGCCGACATTTCCAAAGCCCTGAATCGCGGCGGTCGCTCCTTCGGCCTTGATGTTGAGCAGATCCATCGCGCGGTTGATCAGGAATGCCACGCCGCGGCCGGTGGCTTCCTTGCGGCCGACGCTGCCACCAAGGATGACCGGCTTGCCGGTGACGACGCCCGGAGTGCCGTGGCCGACGGCGATGCTGTAAGTGTCCATCATCCACGCCATGTTGCGCTCGTTGGTGCCGACATCTGGCGCGGGGATGTCCATGTCCGGTCCGATGAAGGGAACGAGTTCCTGGGTATAGCGGCGCGTGAGCCGCTCGTTCTCTCCATCGCTCATGGTATTGGGGTCACAGGCGACACCACCCTTCGCGCCGCCATAGGGAAGCCCCGCCAGAGCGCATTTCCAGCTCATCCACATGGCCAGCGCCGCGGTTTCGCCGAGAGTGACGCCCGGGTGGAAGCGCACTCCGCCCTTGGTGGGGCCGAGCGCGAGGTGGTGCTGCACGCGATAGCCTTCGAAAACACGGACGCAGCCGTCATCCATCCGCACCGGCACCTGCACGACCAGCGCGCGTTTCGGCAGACGGGTGCGCTCCATGGCATCCTGCGGGACATCGAGCCATTCGCAGGCCCGTTGGTATTGCGCGTTTGCGATTTGGAAAACCGGCGATTCGAAGATCATGGCGGTGCTGGGGATGGGTTTGGCGGAAATGGCAATGAAGGCACCCGGAATTTCAAGCCGGTCGGCGTCATCGCAAGACCGCCCTCGGAGGTTTCCTTGAGCGCGCGCGGCATTCTGCGGCCGATGTCGCGCATGGCAATGACCACATCATCCAACGGAACCACGCATCGCGCGCCAGCCAGCGCCATCACGGCGGCTTCAAAGCTGTGAACCGCGAACATGCCATTGCGGCTGACACATGGAACCTCGACATAACCGCCGATCGGATCGCAGACGAGGCCCAGCGTGTTCATCAACGCGAATGCCGCGGCATCGCAAGCCTGCCGCGGGCTGCCACCCATGGCCTCGGCGATCGCCGCCGCCGCCATCGCGGACGCGCTGCCGACTTCCGCCTGGCAGCCGCCGCGCGCGCCGGAAAAACAGGCGTTTTTGCCAATAATCACACCGATCCCGGCGGCGGTGAACAAGGCCCGCGCCGCCTGCTCTTCCGTCAACCCTTCATCTTCCTCCAGACTCAACAGGCAGGCCGGAACGATGCCTGCCGAACCGGCGGTAGGTGTGGCCACGATGCGTCCGAATTGCGCGTTGGTTTCCAATACCGCAAAACCATACGCCATGGTCCGGGCAAGGCGCGAACCGAACAGCGGACGCCCTGATTGCGCATAGGCAAAGAGTTTTTTCGCATCTCCGCCGGAAAGACCGCTGGGTGAAAGTTGATCGATCTCCAAGCCGCGCCGCACGCTGTCCCGCATCTTGCAATAATACCCGCGCATTCTTTCCAGAAGCTCATCCGGCGGGCGGTCCTGTTCGGCGGCTTCACGGCGCAGGGCTACCTCGGCAATTGATATCTTGCCGGAATCACATAATTCCAGCAGGCCGATGGCGGAGTCGTAGTCGTGATTCATGGCAGTCGGAGCAAGTGGCGGACTTTGCGCACCGTGGAAATTCTTCCTAACAGACTGAGGCAGTCTTCCGGCAATGGCGCGTCCACCTCGATCACGGTGAGCGCATCGCTGCCGCGCGTCTGGCGGCTGGTGCGGATAGTGGCGATATTGGCCTCCACACAGGCGAGCAGGGCGGTGACTTTGGCGAGGAAACCGGGCCGGTCCTCGTGCCACAGGAGCAGGGTTTCCAACTGCCCGCCAAACGAAGTGGGATAGGCATCCACGCTCTGCACGTTGATCATTCCGCCACCCGTCGAGGCGGCGGTGACGAGATGGGATTCCCCGTTTGCTCCGGTGATCCGGATGCGGGTGCTGTTAGGGTGCGCGTCCTCGCCGAGATCGACATGGGAAAACGAAACTTCCAGTCCAGCATCCGCCGCCAATGCGAGGCTGTCTTTCAGGCGCTCGTCATCGGGCGCGTAGCCGAGAATGCCCGCTACCAGCGCGCGGTCGGTCGCGTGGCCCTTGCCGGTGGCCGCAAACGAACCGTGCAATGCGATCTCCGCGCCATGTGCCTGCACGCCGAGCACGGCGCGTGCGATCAGCCCGATGCGCACGGCACCCGCCGTGTGGCTGCTCGACGGGCCGATCATGGCCGGCCCGATCACATCGAACGCGGAGAATGTCATGTCAACCAGCGCGCGAGATTGGCTTTCACGAAATCATCATCTAACAACCAAGGGTAGGCGGCGCAGACCCGGTCGAGTTCCTCCGCCTGGCCGGGCGACAACTTCTCGTGCGGGTTGAGGCAAAGGTGGGTGGCGAAGATGCCCTGGCGGCGAAGCACTTCGTGAATGCCGCAGATGACGCCCGCGTAGCCGTTGGCCGCATCGAACACCGCCGCATTGGCATCGGTCCAAGCCGCATTGCGGCTGAGCCATGCGGCGGGGATGTTTTCCTGTATCCGCACGGCCTTGATTTCTTCCAACAAATCAACGGCGCGCTTCGTCCAGACACCGAACTGCCCGAGCAGGCCGC
Source organism: Luteolibacter sp. (assembly GCA_964202135.1). Taxonomy (GTDB): domain Bacteria; phylum Verrucomicrobiota; class Verrucomicrobiia; order Verrucomicrobiales; family Akkermansiaceae; genus Luteolibacter. The sequence continues at coordinate 10,794 of CAXNHR010000074.1, forward strand.
CGACGATGAAGCGCTGCTTGCCGCTGATCTCCCATGGGGTGAGCAGATCGACAGCGATGTTGTCGTCATTGCCGGTGTAAAGGGCGATGTCATCACGGCCCGCCTCGACCACCGCGCGGATGACATCGAATGTCTGATAGCGGTTGAAGGGAGCCATCTTGATGGCCACCACGTTCGGGATTTCCGCGAATTTCCGCCAGAATTCATAGGGCAGCACGCGCCCGCCAACTACGGGTTGGAGATAGAAGCCAATGATGGGAAGCACTTCGGAAACGGCGCGGCAATGCGCGACGAGTTCGTCGAGTGTGGCATTTTTGAGCGCGGCGAGGCTCAGCAGTCCGGCGTGATATCCGCATTGGCGCGCCAACGTGGCCTCGCCACAAGCTTGCGTGGTATCGCCGCAGAGGCCCGCGATTTTCACGAAGGGCCGCGAGCCGTCGAGCCAGGAGTCGATCTCAGCGGAGGCGAAGCTCAACAAGGGACCGAACAGCGCGTGCTGCGGTTCGCGGATTTCAAACTGCGTCGAGTGCACGCCGACGGCGATGCCGCCTACGCCGGCGTCCATGTAATAACGCAGGACGGCGCGCTGGTGTGGCGGCGACCAGTTTCGGTGGGCATCGAGGGCGAGCGGCAGTGCGGGAATCGCCTGGCCGGCGAGCAGGTGGGAGCGGAGTTCAGAAGTTTCCATCGCGTTTTTCAA
>CAXNHR010000075.1:0-11291 GCA_964202135.1 Luteolibacter sp.
GCTCCTCACCGTCTGGGTGGATGGCTCCACGAGCAAGTCAATGAATCCCGTGTGGGTGGCACGCGGCATGTCCTCGCTGCTCGCCGTGGAGGTGGATCCCGCGCTGGTCAAGGATGGGGCCGTCACGCTCTGCATTGGTGAAACCGGCAATGAACCCCAAAAAGTGGCCATTCCGGTCGGCGAAGCAGCCATTGGAAATTGATTTCGGCGAAACTCAGTGTTTCGTCCACCCATTGCAACGATCCCTACAAGACCGGCCATTGCGTCAACGAAACCAAGCCACGCAGTGGCAACTGTAGCGGTGATCGGCGACCGTCGATCACGAATCGAAGAGGCGCTCGCTGCCATTGGCGGCAACTCGTTTGATATCATCGGCATCCATGGTCTTTACTCACAGCGATGATTCCGACACCCAATGAGCTGTTTGCGATGTTCGAGCGCGGCGAGATCGAGCGCGAGGAACTGCAGGCCTTGATGGCGGTGCATGCCAGGGAATTGATCGGGGAAATGGAGGAGGATTACCGGAATCCGGCGGAGGCATGGATTGAGGGCCTGCTGGCGCGGCAGGCGGCGGGACGTCTGGTCTGGCGCCACGGCATGTTGCTGGTGCGCGAGGTGCTGGTGGCCTTGTCCGAGGTGCCGGATTTTCCACCGGTGCGTTATCTTTGGAATGCCTCGCATCCGGATGTGCCGCTGCATTGTTTCCTGCGGATGCGCCGCGAACCTGTGTTCCGCATCGTTCAACTTGGCCGTCGCGGGGATGTGGTGGATGTGACGGTGGAATACGGTGAGGCCGCGCGGGGCAGGGGAACCCGGCGCGGTTTCGTGCTGCGGCGCGATGACCAATGGCGGCTCAAAGTGGATGCCGCGAAAACTACGGCGCGCTAACCGTCAGAAAGGTCCGGATTTTTTCCATGCTGGCGGGGCCGATGCCGGGCACGCGGGTCAAATCCTCGATCGATTGGTATGGCCGCCCACCGATGATGCGGTTGGCGGTCACTTCGCCGATTCCCGGCAGCGCCATCAATTCATCGCGTGCGGCGGTGTTGATGTCCACCGGTTGATCTTCGGTGGGAGCTCGGCGGCCCTTGGCGGCTTCGATTTCAGAGGATTCGTCGCGCGCTTCCTTGCGGGCATTCGGCAGCATGGCCCAATCGGTGTGGGACCATGCGCCGCGTCCGGCCCTGGCGGCGGTGAGTTCCAGATCCTTGAGTTGCTCCATCCATTCGTTGCCGGAAGTGCCATCAGGCCGCTGCCGCACTACGCCGAAGGCCCGTGCGAGGCCCTCGGAAACAAGAACCTCGGCGAGATCCCGACCGTCGGCGAGTTCGACGAAGGCATAGACGCGGGAAAACCGGCCGTCACCACGGCCGTCGGCAAAGGTGGTGCGGATGGTGAATGGTTTGGCCAGCAGGCGGAAGGTCTCGGTTTTTGCGGCCTCGCCGATGGACTTGGCGACGAGAATGTCCGCGATGCCGAAATGCCGCCGCTGGTCGCGCAGGCGGCGGGCGTTGGAGTCATCGCCCTGGACGTGCATCTCGATGCAGTCCACGCCGTAGAGCCGGATGGTCTGTTGTTTGCCGTCGGGCAGGCGGACCGCAAAGCTATCTCCATCCGCCCATTCGGTTTCGACCAGCGTGCAGGGCTGGATTTTCTGGAGTTGGCCAAATGCCATGGCGGGCATGGCGAGCCAGATGAGAGTCAGGATGCGGATCACGGGCGCGAGTTAGCACAGGAGCTGCGGTTCCACAAGCGCGGGCCAAGGGTGATGCAGGCGACGAACAATCCCGCAGCGAGCCCCCACCAGACGCCGCGCGCGCCCAGATCGAGTCCGAAGGCCAAAACCGCGCCCACCGGCAGGCCGAAGATCCAGTAGGAAAGGAAGCCCATCAGCGCTGGCACCCGCGCATCGTGGAGCCCGCGCAACATCGCCGAGGACGCGACTTGCAGGCCGTCCACCATTTGGAAAACACCCACGATCACAAGCAGCGAGGCGGTGATCCGGATCACCTCGGCATCCTGGGTGAATGCTGCGGCCATCCATTTGCCGAACCACAAGAAAAATGCGACGCCGAGCAGCGCGTAGCCGCTCACCAACAGCCAACCGGAAATGGCAATCGGCCGCAGGCGCGCGGTTTCCCCCGCGCCGAGGGACTCGCCCATGCGCACGGTGAGTGCCATCGAAAGACCGAGTGGAATCATGAAAGCCGTGGCAGCGAGCGTGAGGGCAATCTGGTGCGCGGCCATCGACCCCGGCCCGAAGCGACCCATGATCAGACCTGCCAGTGAGAAGGCGGACACCTCGAAGAGCATCTGCGCGCTGGCCGGCAGGCCGATGGCGAGCAGGCTGCGGAACTCGGACAAATGCGGCCTGCGCCACCAACGGCGCGGCACCCAGTCTTGCAGGCCGTGGGCGCGCCGCAGCCAGATCATCATCGCCAGCAGAATGGCCGTGCGCGAGATCAGCGTGGCCCATGCCGCGCCCTCGAATCCAAGCTCCGGGCAGCCGAGTTTTCCGTAAATCATCACCCAGTTGAGCGCGATGTTGAGCACCACGCCGCCGAGGAAAATCCAGAATGGCGGCCATGGACGGTTGAGCGCGTCGGCATGATTCTTGAGCGCGATGGATGCCAGCGCGGGCACCACCGAGGCCATCAGGATGCGGAAGTAATCGGTGGTGCGCCCGCTGACTTCCGGTGGCTGGCCGAGGTTTCCGAGGTGCATGGAAGCCAGCCATGAGATGCCGAAAAGCACCAACCCGAGCGCGGTGCCCAGCATCAGGCCATGGCGGCAACTGCCGCGCGCGCCCGCCGCATCATTCGCGCCGCGGCGGTTGGAGGTGAACACCGAGACAGCTGTTAGAACACCGATGCCGAACACGAAGGGCAGATGAAACAACGAGCTGGCAAAGGTCAGCGCCGCCAACTCGGTGACGCCCAGCCGGCCGATCATCACCGTGTCCGCCACGCCCAGCAGCATCTGGCTGAGCTGGCCGATCATCAGTGGCACGGCCAAGCGCAGGGTGAGCCGGGATTCGTGCCACAGCCTCATGGGTGCCGCGCTCACTCAGCTTTCAAAGTCTCGATTTTTTCCGCAGTCTGCTTTGCCTCTTCGGGTTTTCCGGCGGCCTCGTAGGCGAGCTTTAGTCCTTTCAGCGAGCCCAAGTCATTGGGGAATGCGGCAAGCGCTCGCTGGAAGGCCTCGATGGCTTCCGCCGCTTGTTTTTCCGCAAGATGGAAATCGCCGAGGCGCGCGGCCATCGGCGTGAGAAGCGCCGGCGGCATCAGCAGCGAGGCGGGAAGCTGGCGGTCGGCGGCGGAACTGAACCAGTTGTAAGCCGGGCCCCGTTGCTTGGCGGGTCCGGCCATGGCAAGTGATCCCCGCAACTCGCTGGCGAGTGCTTCAAGCGCGCGGAACGAGCGCAGCCAGTGGGAGCGCTCGCCACCGGCAGCGGCGGCCTTCTGCATGCCGGCCATCATTTCGCCGTGCTGGGTGAGCGCGTTGAGGACATTGCGCGCTTCATCGAAATCATTCTTACCAATCAAGCGCCGCGCTTCGAGGGCGATGCGCAGCCCGTCGATCCACCAGTAGGCGAGCGTGTGATCGTGGAATTTCCTCAAGCTCTCCGGCTTGGGCAGGGGGACGGCGGACTCACCGGATTTGCCCTGCGCAAGCAGCATCCTCGCGGGCAGGGTGACCGCCTCCCATAACAGCAAACGATTGCCGGCGGATGCGGGGCGTTCGTCGATCAACGGGGTGGCTGCCAACTTTCGCGCCGCGGCTTCGGCGGTCTTGATGTCGCCTTTGGAAAACAAGGCCACGATCCGGTAGCAGTCGGCCTTGATCCATTCCGGACAATCGGCCGTGGTGACTGACTGTTCCTTCATCCAGTTTTGATAGAGGGAAACCGCGCGGCCGAACTCCGCGGCGGCCTGCGCGTGATTTCCGCAGCGCCATTCGTAATGGCCTGTTAGATGAACAAACGGCGGATAGACCGGCCCCATTCCGTTGAGTTTGCGCGCCAGCTCAAGCGATGCGGCGGGATCCGGCCCCTCGGCGCGGATGAAAAGCAGGGCGTTGAGGGGTATCGGGCTCAGCGGATGTTTTTCAATGAGCGCCAGCAGGGCCTTCTCGGCACGTTCCTGATCCGGGGTGGCAGCGCCGGTTTCATCGTATCCGCCACGGCTGAAAAGCGCGGCGAACACGGCTGCCTGAAGGTCGTTGGGAAATCTGGCGGCCACCTTGTGAAAGGCGTTGGCGGCTCCGGCCGGGCCTTCCTCCATGTATTTCACCAAGCCATAGGCATAACCGCGTTCGAGTTCGCTGCCCTTGCCTTGTTCGATGAGTTCCAGCATCCGCTCGGCTGCGGCATTGCGTGCCGGGAGCGACTCGGGCGTCGGATCGAGCAGGGTCATCAGCATGCCCCAATGGGCGAGCAGGCACTCGGGATCCTCGCGCATGGCGGCGGCGAAGTGGCGGCCGGCCTCGAATTCCCAGCCCGCGTGCAGATGATTCAGTCCCTGCAGGACATGCGTCTGCGCTTGTTCGGTCGCGGCGCTCACGGCCATGCGGATGCCACCGGGAAACTCCATCATCGATGGCACATCGACTAATTTCAACGACGTGGGAATCGCCTGTTCCACATGCGGCACATCCGCGGCCATGGCCGGGCAGAATGATATGAGCGCCGCGAGTGAGGCGGCCTGGATGTGCTTTCTCATGGCCGGTGGACTCATTCCTTTTCTTCTAACAGGATTTTCGGAAACACCGGTTTGGGTTTGCCGATCGCGTGGCCCTCGGGGATGAGGCCCCAGTGGAGATCGGAAAGGCCGATCTCGGTGAGCGATGGCAGGTTGAGCTGGGCGGCGAGTTTGGCCGCGGCGTCCGGCAGGATGGGGGAGAGCAGCACCGCGCAGTGCGCGACGCTTTCCGCCAGATGCTGAAGCACGGTGGCGAGGCGCGGTTTTTTCTCCGGATCCTTGTTGAGCTCCCACGGCTTCATCCGCTCGGCGTATTGATTGCAATGCACGACATGGCGGCCGAGCGCTTCGAGGCCTTTGGAAACATCGAACTCGTCCATTGCGGCACGGTAGGCGTCGGTGGATTCGGCGAGCGAGGTTTGCAGGGCGAGATCGGCATCGGTGAAGATTCCGCCGCGGGTGATGATGCCATCGGTGAAGCGCTGGCTCATGTTGAGCGCGCGGTTGCAGAGGTTGCCGAGTTCGTTCGCCAGTTCGGTGTTGTAGAGCATGATGAGCCGCTCGACATCGAAATCCGAGTCCTTGCCGGTGATGATGTCGCGCACGAGGTAATAGCGCAGCGCCTCGACGCCGAACCTGTCGGCGAGTTCGCTGGGATCGACGATGTTGCCGAGCGACTTGCTCATTTTCTCGCCACGCATGTTCCACCAGCCATGCACTAACAGCCGCGGGATGAGTTCGTCCGGCATGCCCATGGCATGCAGCATGCAGAGCCAGTAAATGCCGTGTGCGGGAACCAGGATGTCCTTGCCGATGATGTGCACCGGGCGCTCGTCGGTGGTCCAGAGCCTGTTGAAATCCGGCAAGTCCGCATCGGGCGCGGCGTGATATCCTGCGAACGACACATAGTTGATCAGCGCGTCGAACCAGACATAGGTGACGAAATCGGTATCGAAGGGGATTTCAATGCCCCAGCGCAGCCGTTCCTTGGGACGGGAGATGCACAGGTCGGTGCCGGAGTTGCGCTCCACCGCATTGAGCAGTTCGGCCTTGCGGAACACGGGGATCACCGCGTCGGGCGTGGTTTCCAGATAGCGTTTCAACCACTCGGTTTGCTCGCTGAGTTTGAAATACCAGTTCTCCTCGGCGAGTTCGACCACCTCGCCCCACTCGGGACCGAAGTTGCCGGATTCATCGCGGTCGCGGTCCGACAGGAACTGCTCCTGGCGCACCGAGTAATGGCCGCTGTGGGTTTTCTTGTAGAGCTGCCCCTTTTCCTTGAGGTCGCTGAGGATGCCCTGGACGCAGGCCTTGTGGCGCTCGTCGATGGTTTCCGCCCAGCCGTCGTATTTGACGCCGAGTTTGTCCCACAGGTTGAGGAACTTTTTGGTCGTGCGTTTGACGAAAGTGGCGGGATGCACGCCCTCCTTCTCGGCGGTTTGCTGGACCTTCTGGCCGTGCTGGTCCACGCCTGTTAGAAAGTATGCCTCGTCACCGCGCAGGCGGCGGTAACGGATGATCACGTCGGCAAGCACCTTTTCATAAGCATGGCCGATGTGCGGCGAGCCGTTGGTGTAATCGATGGCGGTGGTGAGGTAAAACATGGTCGGGGTGTGCGGAGAATGGGCGGCTTGTAGCGGCGCTCTGCGAGCGTCGGGAGCCGGGGAATCGCTCAAAGCGAGAGCGGAGAAGAGCAGACTGCGGAGGCGCGCGCAAGGCGGGATCAATCCTGATGATGGTCGATCAGGCGGCGCTCGATGTCATCCAGCACCGGTCCGCTGTTGAGCATCAGCGGATGCAACGGCACCCGGAACTCCAGGTTTTCCGCGCGCTGCCAGACCGAGTTGGTCGGCGGCAGGATGATCAGGTCCATCGGCGTGCGATAGGAAACCACCGGCATGTCGCCGAGACGGCCTTCGGATTCCGAGAGGCTGGCGAGAAAACCGCTGCCCGGGCGCATTTGTGCCGCACCCTTGCCCGGGTAGGCCCAGGCGGCCCAGGTTCCCTGATGGGGCGATGAGATGGTGAAAAGGCTCTTGCAACGGGCGGCACCGCCGAGGTTCTGGAGGTAATGGCGCGAGACCAGACCGCCCATGCTGAAGGCGACGATGGAGATCGGCTGTCCGGTGCCGAATGTGTCATCGATCTCGCGTTTGAGACCGACGGCAAGTTCTTCAAGGCCGCTGCGCCCGTCGCTCGGTTTCATGCGCGCCACGAGGCACTCGAAGCCCTGCTTTTCGAGGCGTTTTCGCAGCATCCTGAAAGTGTTGCCGTTCTCGAGGAAACCATGTACCAGAACGATCCGTCCGCGCGATTGCTCGCCGGGGCGCAAGGTGGTGCTGCTGTCAGGGGCTTGTTGCAGGCGCAACGGCCTGAAGTCGCGGCCAAGGGCCGGAATGGTCGCTAACAGTCCGGCAAGCAGTGCGTAAAATGTGGTTTTCATGAAGCAATGGTTCAACCCGGAGGCCAAGCAAGCTGGCGCCCGCCCAACAGATGGACGTGCAAATGGGGCACCGCCTCTCCGCCATCGGGGCCGTTGTTAATGACCAGCCGGTATCCGGTTTCCGCGATTCCCTCCTTGCGGGCGATCTCCGCGGCCGTGAGTAACAGATGGCCGAGCACGCCTTCGTCATCGGACGCCGCCAGACCAACGCGCGGGATCGGCTTGCACGGCACGATCAGCACGTGCACCGGGGCTTGTGGTGAAATGTCACGGAAGGCGATGCAGATTTCGTCCCGGTGAAGGATCGCAGCCGGAATCTCACCGTCGCGGATTTTTTCAAAGAGGGTCTTGTCGGCCATGACTTGGGAAAACAAGAGTGGTGGAGCGTAGCGGATTCGAACCGCTGACCCCTTGCATGCCATGCAAGTGCTCTACCAACTGAGCTAACGCCCCTTGCGGGTGGGCGGAGGTTTAGGGGCGGACCTGCGGCTGGGCAAGAGGATTTTTCGGGAAATTTGGAAATCCCGGAGGCCTATCCAGTCGGTGCGAATCAGCGCTTGCGGCGGGCGATGCAGACCAGTCCGAGTGCGCTCAGAACGGTTGCCGACGAATGCACAATGGCTGGCTGATCCGCCGTATCCGCAGGCTGGTTTTCGGTCAGGGTTTGATGGGCGGGGAATCCATCGAGGACCGGGAAGGACACGTCGAGGAACTGGAGAATGCCGCTGGTGGCGCAATCGGGAAAAGCCATCGAGGCGGGCAGGTTATGGCCGGATGCGAGTGGCATGGTGAAAAGGAAGAGCAGCGCAAGAACGGGCAGGGCGGAGAGCTTTTTCATGGCAGGGTGGGGTTTGTGTGGGGTGTCAGGGAGTGGCGGGGCCGGCTGACGAATGCATCATGTCACAATTCCGGCCACTTGATATCACGCGATCGCGTAAGCTCAGGATTTCCTGATTATCAAAGCCGGTGTCTGCCGATCCTGCGTTTGCCCTGGCATGGTGCACAATTCGCTTTGCCGGCAGGCGCGGGTCGTTATGTTCCGCGGCATGTCGAAATATGCTGGTGAGCAAGTGTTGGTGGTGCCGCGCGCATTGTTGGAGAAGATCGGGATGTTTGAGGGAATCCGGACCAAGGGGCTGGAGGATGCGGTGGCGCGGCTGCTGGATCCGGCGAATCACTTTTTCATGGATCGTGCGGCGGCCGAGGACGATCCGTCCCACAAGCAGTTGATCCCGTATTGTGTTTTCCGCTGTGGCGACCGGATCCTGCATTACACCCGCGGGAAATCGGGCGGCGAGAGCCGTTTGCATGCGAAAATCTCGGTGGGCGTGGGCGGCCACGTCAACCCGGTGGACACCGGCGGCGGCAAGACCGGTCCGGACGCCTATCACGCCGCGGTCACCCGTGAAATCGAGGAGGAGCTCGACCTGCCCGAAGAGCACGAGCACCGGATCATCGCCCTGCTCAATGATGACTCGAATCCGGTGGGGCAGGTGCATCTCGGCATCGTGCATCTGGTCGAACTGAAGTCCGATGCGGTTTCGTCCCGCGAGGATGCGCTCACGGACCTCGGCTTCATGGCATTGGAAGAACTCAATGGCAGCCGTTTCGATGATTTGGAAACCTGGTCGCGCTTCTGCATCCGGCATCTGGCGGAAAACGACGCCTGATCCGGCGGCTCGATGCGGTCGGGCCCGGTATTTTCGCCGACAAGCAAGATTGGGGTGGCGGCTGGCTTGGGAATTGCTCATCTTTTTTCTCACATGCCTCATCGAAACACCCATTAGTCAAAGCCGATGCCAGCTAAAACGAGAGCCGCCAAGCCCCGGATCCTGATCGTCACTCCGGAGATCACCTATCTGCCGCAAGGCATGGGCAACATGACGCAGCGCATGTCCGCCAAGGCGGGGGGGCTGGCTGATGTTTCCGCCTCGCTGGTGTCCGCGCTGTTCGAACTTGGAGCGGACGTGCACGTCGCCCTGCCGAACTACCGCCGGATGTTCCAAGGCGACGTTTTCAACCTCCACGACAAGGAGTTGAGGAAATACCATGAGGTCTTGCCGGACAGCCACATCCATCTGGCGGAGGACCGGATATTCTATTACCGCGAGCAGGTTTACAGCAACTACTCCGAGGAATCGATGCGCATCGCGCTGGTCTTCCAGCGTGAGGTGATCAACCACATCATCCCGCGCGTGCGGCCGGATCTGATCCACTGCAACGACTGGATGACCGCGTTGATTCCCGGGATGGCGCGCCGCCGCGGGATCAAGAGTCTTTTCACCGTGCACAACATCCACACCCGGCAGGTCTCGCTGGCGCAGGTCGAGGAGGCCGGCATCGATGCCGCGGAGTTCTGGATGAACCTTTATTTCTGCGGTCATCCGATCAATTACTATCATGCCAGATCCCATGTGCCGGTGGACCTGCTGACGTCGGGGATTTTCGCTTCCCACTACATCAATACCGTGAGCCCGAGATTTCTATGGGAAATCGTCGAGGGCTGGCACTCGGTGGTTCCGGACTCGGTGCGCAACGAGCTGCGCAACAAATACTTCGCCGGGTGCTCGGCGGGCATTCTCAACGCGCCGGACGTTTCCTACAATCCGGCCACCGATGATTCACTGGCGCGCAATTTCACCGCAGCGGACGTGATGGAGGGCAAGGCGGCGAACAAACTCGCGCTCCAGCGCGAACTCCAGCTCAAGCAGGATGCCAACGCGCCGATGTTCTTCTGGCCCTCGCGGCTGGATCCGGTGCAGAAGGGGCCGCAGTTGCTCACCGATATCCTGCAAAAGATGGTTTCCGACTATTGGAAACGCGATCTCCAGGTAGTGGTGGTGGCGAACGGCCCGCACCAGCAGTTTTTTGAGCAAATCGTCGCCGACTTCGACCTGCACGAGCGGGTTTCGGTGGTGGATTTCGACGAGCGTTTGTCACGTCTCGCTTATGCCGCTTCGGATTTCATGCTGATGCCCTCGTTGTTCGAACCCTGCGGTCTGCCGCAAATGACCTCGCCGCTCTACGGTTCGCTGCCGGTGGTCCACGCCACGGGCGGACTCTACGACACCATCCGCCATCTCGACGTCGAGCACTCCAAGGGCAACGGTTTCCGCTTCGACCATTACAACTCCGCCGCACTGCGCTGGGCGATCGACCAGGCCATGGTCTTCCATGCGCTGCCCGCCGAAGTGCGTCAGCGCGAATTGGCGCGTGTGATGGAGGAAAGCGCGCGCGAGTTCAGCCACAAGGAGGTGGCGCGCCGCTACATCGAGATCTACGAAGACATGCTTGAGCGCCCGCTCGTGGAAACCGAATCCGGCGAGGTCATCAAGGCCATCGCCGAGGCTGTCGGCAAAAGCTTCGGCTCCGATCAGCCCGTATGACCGAAGCCCTGCGAAGGAAAAGCGTGCTCAAAGCGTGAACCGCCTCGACTGCCGGAGGAAATCCCGCGGATTCTGATAGATGATGCGTTCGATCGCCTCCGCCGCGTGCTGGCGGCGCTTCATCTGCAGCGCGCATTTCGGCACCGCCAAGGGATCGGAGACGCCCCAGTCGCAGGCGGAGTTCATCCATAGCCGTTCCGGACCGTGGATTTCCAGAATGTCGATCGCCCGGTCCAGCGAGCATTTGCTGTGCGGATAAAGCGTCATGCCCGCCCAGTAGCCGGCATCCAGCACCTGTGAAACCGTGTGCTCCTCAACGTGGTCGATGATGACTTTCGCGCGGTCGAGTTTGGAGAAATTCGCCAGCGATTCGAGCGTGAGGCGGGTGCCCTTGAGCTTGTCCTCGAGGTGCGGCGTATGGATCAGGATAGGCAGGTCGTGATCGAGAGCGAGTTGCACATGCTCTTCGAAAATAGCGAGCTCGTTGCGCGTGTTCTTGTTCAGCCCGATCTCGCCGATGCCAAGCACGGTCGGAAATTGCAGAAACTCCGGGATGAGTTTCATCACCTCGCGGGCGAAGACCGGATCATCGGCTTCCTTCGGATTGATGCACAGCCATGAGAAATGTTTGATGCCATATCTAGCAGCACGCTTCGGTTCATACTCGGTGAGTTGGCGGAAGTAGTCGTGAAATCCCTCAGCCGAGGCGCGGTCGAAACCCGCCCAGAAGGCTGGCTCACAGACCGCCTCGCAGCCGGAAAT
>CAXNHR010000076.1:0-11241 GCA_964202135.1 Luteolibacter sp.
AGTGTTCGGCCTTGGACGGACGCCTACAACCCCGGGGGGAGGTCGGCGCGCCGCCGCACTGGCAGCCGATTCCGCTACGCTCCATCGGCTGCCAGTGCGGCGGGCCTCTGCTTCGTGCGGGCTTTTACAGACAAATCTTTACACCCCCGATAAACCGCCCAAAATCAATGATTTCCGCCGATTTGAACTTCCGGGAAAACACCCGAAAATGTGGGAAGCAAGGGGTGCAACTTTCCACCTGCTTTCCATCGATGCAAACGCGCAACTTCCCATCGCCGAGAGGATTTGCATCAAGCCTCGAACGCCGTCGCCATGATTTCCTGTTCCACTCGCGCGATGCCAAGTGACTTTGCATGGATCTGCCAGGATTTCACGGCTTGCTTGACCTGTTGCAGGATGGATTCCGTATCGGCAGGTTTGAGACGGAAGAAGGGCGAAACCTCCAACGCCAGATCGAAGTTCAACGCATTGTCTGTTTCGGAGATATTGAGGCTCAGTCCGCTGCCACTGGGGTCTGGATTCAGATCGAAAGCGGGCGAGAGAACCCACCCGCTGTCCGTGAGCAGGAAACCGTGGTTCCGGAGATGATCGTCCGTGTTGTGGACGGCGATGGAGAAGACAATCCTGCGCCACAATTCCTCAAGGTCCGCTGCCGGCCGTGCTCCGTTTCGGACGATGAACTCGACCAGTTCCAGATAATTCGCGCCGGTATCATGGCCATCTCCATCGGCATGACCGAGCAAGGTCATGGCTGAGGCGAAGTGAATGCGTTTCTGTCCATCGCTGCCGGGAGCCCGGTCGAAACGCCGTGTCAGGAATGTCCGGTGTTCCTGGCCAAACGCATGCAAACTCGACTCCGCAACTTGCAGCCCGGCTTTCACGGCGAGTTGATGGACCAACATCTCCCAGGCAGCCATGTCCCGGGTATCGGATCGCCCGGGGAACTTCGCGATCCAGAGGTCGCCACCGGGATCCTTGACCCCGGCCTTCGGTCGCGCGCCACCAAGCGAGGAACCCGGAGCCATCAGAAGCTTGAGCCATTCGAGGTAGTGCGGGTCGTCGTATGCGGACTCGTCCTGGATTTTCCAACTGGCGTGTTCGAGTTCCCGCAACGAAGCCCACGGCGGGATGCGCATCCATGGTTCGTCACATTGCCATGCATCGCTCCTGGCAGGTTCCTTGAATCGGAGGGCACCGGTCCGCTGCTCGTCATGCACGCCAAGCAGATAGTCGGTCTCCTGAAGCCGGTGGGCGGAATGCCCTTCCTCACGCGCCTGCGCCGCTTCCCGTCGTTGCATCAGCACGCGCCCCCAGCGGTCGGGCGACGAATCAAGGAAGATCCCGAAGTTCGGGCGATCCGTCGCATTGAGATACTGGGGGCCGCTGAAAAACCGCAAGTCGGGATCGAGTTGCCGCGAGTGTCCCGCATCAAGCCAAGCTTGATCGTAGGAAAACGAGAACACTTCCTTTCCCCGGCTGGGCGTGGAGCGCAGATACCCCATCCGTTGCGGGGCACCCAGTTTCCGCCAGTCGGCCCAGACTTCAATTTCCCGACTCATGGCTTGGATTTGCGTTTCGGTGCCCGCCGCCGGGTTTCGGTGAGGCGGGCATCTTCCAGCTTGCGCCCCAGCACATCGTCGGCAGCGAGCCGTGAAAAGGCGGATTCAAGACCCAGCACAACCAGCACTTGCAGCAACTTACCCAACGATGTGCCGGCCGATCCGTTTTCCATCAGATGAAGCGTCGAGCGGCTGACTCCCGCCCGTTCCGCAACCTGCTCGGCACTGAGCTGACGCCGCAGCCGCGCCAACCGTAGATTTTCTCCCATCTCGGTCAGGAGACGCCCGTGCTTGGGCAATAGGCTAGTGGTTTCTCTTCCCATAATGTCTGATATTCCGCGCAAAAAATGCGTATTTTGTGCGACTTGTCAAACATTATCGAGAGGAATTAGCGGATTCGGCGCAGACTCAAGCAGTCCCAAACCAATCGCGCGATCAATGTCTTGCGTCAACGCAAGTGGAGCTTGGCCCCACATTCAAAGCGCGACTTTGATTTCGAGTTGCGACTTTTTAAGCGTTTCACCAAACCCAGCTACGGACTGGTGCTTGCGCCATTCATTTCGCACGAGTCGGCGCGAATTTGCACCGAGGCAGGAGTTGGCTACGCGGACTTTGTCGGCAATGCGCGATTGTCGTTCGACCGGATTTTCATTGAAACGCGCACAGAGGAAACCCCTCCCGTCGTGAAACGTGAGGCGAGATCGGTATTTTCACTCAAGGCCGCACGGGTGCTCCGGGTGTTGTTGCAAGGACCGCTGCGGGCAACCGCAACGCGGTTGCGCCCCGTGTGACGCCGCATCCTCCAACCCGGACGGAACCGCGTTGCGGTTCGATATTTTTCGGCGCATCCCCCAGGGTAGGCCTCGTTTCACTCGGCCAACCCTGGGCTGGAGGGCGGAATCCCTCTGGGATAGAAATCATGGCGCTTAACCTTTTGATAAACTAACATCATGCCGCAATCGCTCTCCGCCGTTTATCTACATGCCGTCTTCTCCACCAAAGATCGGCGTCCGTTTCTATCGAATCGCGACTTGCGCCTCGCGCTGCACGGATAGGGATTTTGCCAGTCATCCGAGCTCTTAATCCATTGAATATGAAAGTGCCGCCGGGGGGACTCGAACCCCCACGCTGGTTGCCCAACAACGGATTTTAAGTCCGTGGCGTCTACCATTCCGCCACGGCGGCTTGCTTGCGCGCCTTTTCAGGCAACGCCGTGCGAATTAGGCGGAATCAGGCCCACCCGTCCAGCTTGGCGTTATTTTTGAGCGGATTTTCACAGTATTTTTTCAAAATTTGATAATTCAGGAATATTTATTTGTTGGATTTATAAAAATTCTTGCCATCCTACGTGATTGCGTGTATTTCCCCGGGCCGTCCCATGAAACGCACCCTTGCACCCAGCCGGTTCCAGCGGGCGGCAAATGTCGCCAGCCAGACATTGCCCGATGTGGAAAGATTCCTGAGGAAGATTTTTTTCCATGGTCCGAGGCACTTGCTGACCTCGCGGATCAGCGGCAAATGTGCGGCCGTGATGGTGGCGATGTGTTCGCCCGCGCTGCTGTTTTGCTCGCTGCTGACGATCCCCGCGCTGTTGTTCCGTTCGCCGGAGCAGCATGTGTATTTTTATTTTTCGAGACTGCTCAACGAGGATCCAAGCCGCTGGCTGGTGCTGCTGTTGGCGGGAATTTGCGCGCTGATGTCGCTGGCGATTCCGGCGACGATGCCCGCGCCGCACTCCGCCTCGGATTATTGAACTTGACCGGCGGCCGCGCATCACATGCGGCCGTGGTTTCTCACGAACCCGCCGCGATCTCGCGGGCGAGGCGGGCGAGCGCCTCATTCATCGCCGCGATGCGCGCGGTTTGCGGGCCGGTGGCGGGCAGTGGTGTGGTGTTTTCAATCACGGTGCGGAACGCGCGCGGATTGGTGACGCGGCCGGATACCGGCTGGAGTTTCCAAGTGCATTCCAGAACCACGTGGCCATCGGCATCGGGCTCGAAGCGCGAGATGCGGATTTCAAGCAGGGAGTCGTAATCCATGGTCACAAAACTCTCAACCGGCTGGATGTTGAGCGAGTTGGTGAGGCGGCCGAGGTTGATGGCGGTGACGCGCGAGATTCCCTTGTCGAGCGGCTCGGCCCACAGTTGGAAACCATTCATCTGCATTTCCCCGGCGCGGCTGCGGCTGACGAGTTGCTGTCGGTCGAGATAGCCGGGCAGTTTGGGCCGGGCGATGGCGATGGCCGGGCTGCTGCCGGTGATGCTGCGCGCGGGCACCAAGGGATCGAGCAGATAGTTGACCGACACGTCCTTGACGGGCTTGAGCACGCCGCAGGCGGCGAGCAGCGGGATGAGAAGCAATGCGGTGCGTTTCATGATCATTCTGGATTGGCCTTGCCGGAGATCAGGGCTTTGGGATCGCGTTTCAAATCATTGGAAAGTTCTTCCAGCGCCCTTGAGGCGCGCTCGGTTTCCTGCAGCACGGTTTGCAGGCGCAGCAGCACCGGCGAGCGGGGATTGGCGAATTGGGAAATCTCATTGGCCGCTTCCTCGATCCGCGCCAAGCTGCTGTCGGCCTTGGCCATCACGGCTTCGAGGTCCTTGAGCAGGGGATCGATGCCTTCGTTGGCTTTTTGCGCAAGCCCGTCGATCTCGATGAGCGCGTCATTGAGGCTCTCCACCGCCGTGGCGATCTTGTCGTCGCTGGTGATCCTGCGGATGTCCGCGGTGATGCCTGTCAGGTTGTCGTTGATTTCCTTGGTGTTGATCTCGGCGATGCGCTGGTTGGCGGTCACCAGCACATCGCGCAGTTCCTTGATGACGCTGTCGAGATCCAGTGCGTTGAATTTCTCGATGCCGTCGGAAATGCCGGTGACCAGTTCGTCCATCTCGGTGCCGATGGTGGGAATCACGGGATACGATGGCTCGGTCTTGCCGTGGTAGGTGAAACCCGGAGTGTCCGGCACGATGTCGAACTCGATATACAATTGTCCGGTCACCAGGCTCTGCTGCTTCATGCCGGCGCGCAGGCCCTCGGCGACGGCCTTTTGTGCGCCATCAAAGGAAGAGAGGTCGATGCCGCCGCCCTCGTCGGTGCTGATCAGGCGGAGGTCCTTGTCGGTGAGTTCGACGACCACCGGGATGATCTTGCGGTTGGCCTCGCGGTCCACGAGCACGCTGATGGATTTGACGCGGCCGATGCGCACGCCGCCGAAGCGCACATCGGAGCCGACCTGCAGGCCGTTGGCGCTTTTTTCGAAATGAAGCAGCACGTCATGGGTGCTGGTGAACATTTTCCCCGCGCCGAAGAGCACGAGGGCCGCGGCGGTCAGGATCAGGCCGACGAGGGTGAAGACACCGATCACGGTGGGGCTGGCTTTCTGGCTCATGGGTGAATGGGAGATGGGGCGGTGCTTTCCGCACCGCGGCTGAGAAACAGACGCACGGACGGGTTTTCCGAGTGATCGCGCAGTTCGCGCGGATTGCCGGTGGCACCTTGGGTGCGTGTGGCAGTATCGAGGAAGATCGAGTGGTCCGCTATCGCAAAAATACTCTCCAGCTCGTGGGTGACGATGACGATGGTGGAGCCGAGGCTGTCGCGCAGGCGCAGGATCAAGTCGTCGAGGCGGCGCGAGCTGAGAGGGTCAAGCCCGGCACCGGGTTCGTCGAGAAACAGGATGTCGGGGTCCAGCGCCATGGCGCGGGCGATGCCGGCGCGCTTGTTCATGCCGCCGCTGATCTGTGCCGGATAGTAGTCCTCGTAACCGGAAAGGCCGACCAGCGCGAGTTTGTAGGAAACGAGTTCGCGGACCGCTTTGGGTTTCAGCTCGGTATGTTCTTCGAGCGGCATGGCGATGTTTTCCGCCAGTGTGAGCGACGACCACAGCGCGCCGGATTGATACATCACGCCGAAGCGCCGGATGAAGCGTATCCGCTCCGCGGGGACGGCTGCGGTGAAATCCTCGCCGTCATAAAGAATGCTGCCCTTGGAGGGTTCCTGCAGGCCGATGAGATGGCGCAGCAGCGTGCTCTTGCCGCAACCGCTGCCGCCCATGATGACGAAGATGTCCTTCGCGGCGACATCGAAGTTCAGATCCCGCATCACCACGAACGGGCCGTAGGCCATCGTCAGATCGCGCACGGCGATCTTGGCCACGGACGGGGAATGATTGGTGGCTTCCGGCATTTGTCAGATATCGAGGATGGTGAAAATGGCGGCGAAGGCGGAATCGAGGATGATGATGGCGGTGATGGAGGCGACTACCGCGCGGGTGGTCGCCTGACCGACGGCGGCGGAGGAGTTTCCCGCGTGCATGCCCTGCAGGCAGCCACTCATGGC
Organism: Luteolibacter sp.; assembly: GCA_964202135.1. GTDB lineage: Bacteria > Verrucomicrobiota > Verrucomicrobiia > Verrucomicrobiales > Akkermansiaceae > Luteolibacter. Next base: position 5,898 of record CAXNHR010000076.1, read on the forward strand.
GATGACGATGCCGAAAACCACGCTCTTCAAGACGCCCAGAAACGCGTTCTCCATCGTGACCACCGTGAGCGTTTCATTCCAATAAAGCACCGGTGGGATGCCGACCGCCGAGCCCACCAGCATGCCGCCGAGGATGCCGATGATGTTCGCATACATCGTGAGCAGCGGCATCATGATCACCAGCGCGAGCATGCGCGGCAGGACCAGGAAGTCGAAGGGATCGAATCCGAAGGTGCGCAGCGCGTCGATTTCCTGGTTGGCCTTCATGCTGCCGATGTGCGCGGCAAACGAGGCCCCGGTGCGGCCGCTCATGATGATGGCCGTCATCACCACACCCATTTCGCGCACCATCGCGATGCCCACCAGGTCCGCCACGTAAAGGCTGGCACCGAAGTTGGCGAGCTGCACGTTTCCCACAAAAGCCAGGATCATGCCGATCAGGAAACTGATCAGCGAGACGATGGGCAGCGCGTCGGCACCGCATTGCTGGACGATCAGCCAGAACTCGCTGCGGCGGAAACGGGCTCGGGCGCTTGCAAAGCGCCCGAGCGAAAGCATCGACTGGCCGGTGAATTCCGCCACCGAGCGCAGGCCGGCCCAGGCATTGATGGAAAAGGTGCCGAGTTTCCGGATCTCGGAGGTCTCGGGTGCTTTGCCCCGTGCTTCGGCTTCCTCCGGCACCGCAAGCGCCAGTTCCATCAGTCCGTGCAAAGCGGGTGGCAGTCCTTCCAGCGACGGCTCGCCGGCATTTTCGCCGCGGATCCGGGCCAGCAGGAAGGCCGGCAGGGTGGAGTCAAACTCGCCCAGCCCGTCGGTGAGATATGCATCCGGCGCACGGCCCGGCGGCTCTCCCGTGACTTCCGACTCCGGTCCGCCGCGCAGCCACTCGCCGGACAATTCAAGTAGCACCCGGCCGCCATCCAGCGACCAGTGGGCGCGGGGATTTGCTGCGGGTGGCACGGCCATAGGGCACACTCTGCCAGTGGAAAGCCGCACAAACAAGCCGCCAGAACAGGGCCAAGCAACCACGGCGATCAAGCCAGAAGGCAAGTCCGGGAATACAATGCGGATCTAGGCGGCGGCAACCACACCATCCGCTCGCTGACCTTCGAAGCCAACGTGAACCCCACTACCGAAATCAGTTTGAATGATGGTGGTGCCAAGGCACGTGAAATCACGTGCCAGTCGGACAGTGGAACCACAACGATCATCTTGAAAAGTGGTGCCGAGGCTGCCATCACCATGGGCATTGGCAGCGTGGTTCTATTTATGGCACATGATCTTGGCCAGTGACCTGCTCATTGAACACAATGGGAGTGGAAGGTTCACGATCAACCGGCCGATTCTGGAAACCGGCGGCAGTCGCTCCCTCACCAAGACCGGCACAGGCATTCTCACCCCAAGAAACACGGCCACTCCGGTGGCATTTCGCATCGCGTCGGGCATCCACTAAATCTACCGTAGTTTTCCCCTTGACGCTACCAGCGGTGCTCTTAGTCTCGCAGCCGTCGGTTCCCACCAGCACCTATGCGTTGCGTCCAATGCGGCTCTCTCAAAGACAAAGTCCTCGACTCCAGATCCTCGAAGGATGGCACCTCCGTGCGCCGGCGTCGCGAGTGTCTGAGTTGCGGCTATCGCTACACGACCTACGAGCAGATCGAGCGGACCGAGCTGCGGGTGGTGAAGCGCGACGGCTCGCGCGAGGCGCTCAACCGCGAGAAGCTGATGAGCGGCCTGATCAAGGCTTGCGAAAAGCGCCCGGTGCCGATGGACCGGCTCGATCGCGCGGTGGAGGAGATTCTAACAGAACTGCACAAGGACCATCTCAGCGAGGTGCCCTCGCACATCATCGGTGCCAAGGTGATGGACAAGCTGCACCAGATCGATCCGGTGGCCTACGTCCGCTACGTTTCGGTTTACCGGCAGTTCGACGACGTCAACGAGTTCATTCAGGAAATCCAATCGCTCTCACGCCGCGCCGCGAGGGATCCGTTCCAGCGCCGCTTGTTCAAGGATTGACATATTCATTCACCCGCCAGTTACCCCATTCCCGCCCGGCTTTCTCCCCATTGGAAACAAAAAATCCTCCGTGATTTCCCTTATTGGCAACCGCCCCGCCCTTCAGATCGGCCGCTATCAAGTGATCGACTACGACACCGCGTGGCTCGATTCCGCGCTGCGCCGTGCGGCACTCGCCGCCGAGCATGAGGACTTCCCGTTCGTCGATGACATCCGCAGCGGCATCGTGAAGTATCTGGAAACGAAATGCCCGCTCAAGCTGTTGCCGCTCGACGAGCTCTACGACCGGATGCGCCGGATGCTGGTGAAAATCGGCTGTGAGAAGATCGCCGAGAAACTCGAACCGCTGGCACCGCCGGTGACCGTCTCGCTGGTGCGCGCCGCGATGGAAGCGGGCAATGGATTCGAACTCGCGTTCTTCGAAATGCTGCGCGCCGAACTCAGCGACCTGCGGGCCGCGGGTGCCGAGGATATCCGTTTCACCGGCCTGCGCGAGAGCGCCATGATCCTGCGCGGCACGTCCAAGTGGAACAAGCGGTGCCAGATCCTGCTTTCCGAAATCGAGGGCTTCGTCGGCAACTGGGATCACCATCAGACGGCCAACGAGCCGGAGCTATACCATTACGCCGGGATCGGCCAATAGCACGGCCGACGCGCTCAGCGGGAAAATGCCGCCGCCAGCGAGGCGAGGTCCGCCGGTGCCGCGCGGTCGGCTGTTAGAATGGCCGCCTTCTGCAGCGAGACGATTTCCGAGACACCCTTGCGCGAGAGTTCGAGCATCGCGGTCATTTCATCGGAGGAAAACACCGCTTCCTCACCGCTGCCCTGCACTTCCACGAAGTCGAGCGTTTCGGTCATCACGACGTTGAAATCCACCGATGCGTCCTTGTCCTCCGGATAGTTCAAATCAAGCACCGGCACGCCCTGATAGACACCGGCGGAAACGGCGGCGACGAGTTTCCGGATCGGGAAATCCTTCAGCTTGCCTTCGGCGAAGAGCTTGTTGAAGGCGATGGCCATGGCGACGCAGCCGCCGGTGATCGATGCGGTGCGTGTGCCGCCGTCGGCTTGCAGGACATCGCAATCGATCCATACCGTGCGCTGGCCGATCTTTTTCAAGTCCACCACGGCGCGCAGCGCGCGGCCGATGAGGCGCTGGATTTCGGACGAGCGTCCGTCGATTTTTCCGCGCGAGATATCACGTGGTTTGCGGTCGAGCGTGGAGTAGGGGAGCATCGAATACTCGGCGGTGAGCCAGCCGCCTTCCACCTTCTGGGCGCGCATCCAGCGCGGCACGTCCTCCTCGATCGTCGCGGAGCAGATCACCCGCGTGTCGCCGAAGGAAACAAGCACCGAGCCGGTGGCGTGTGGTGCGACGTTGGGGATGAATGAAATCGGGCGGAGTTGATCGTGCTGGCGGCCGTCGGGGCGTGTCATGCTGGGAGTGAAGGCGAGCGGCGGGCCAGCGGCAAGCCCGGAGCCTTCTGTTAGATCGCGGGGTTCAATTTGGAACTCACCGCCGCCCATACCCGCGCGGTTTCCAGTTCGTGCTGGCAGCGCAAGTCGAGCGGGCATTTGGGCAGCAGGCACGGCGCGCATTCGACATGGCGTTTCACCACCGCGTGCCGTTTGCCGAGCGGGCGTTTCCACTGCGAGTCATTCGGGCCGAAAAGTGTGACGCAGGTGGCACCCACATGCGCCGCCAGATGCGACAGCGAACCATCCGCCGCGACGACGAGTCGATGAACCGCGAGCAGCGGCAGCGTGCCGACGAGAGGCTCGGCACGGAAAAGCCCGACTCCGCCGCCGAGTTCGTGCGCAAGGGCTTCCGCAAGGCTGTTCCGCCTTTGTTCCATGCCCGCCACCGTCACGCGTTGGCCGGCATCGAGCAACTTTCGGCCAATTTCCAGCCATCGGTCCAAGAACCACTCGTGGCTTGCTCCGAAATCCGATTCCGGGCTGAGCAAAACCGCCCCCGGAACCGGCTCGATCCCGATGTCCGCCGGCGCGAATAACTCCGCCTGCGTGGTGGCGATCCCCATTTCCTCCACTGCGGAAAGATAAAAGCGCACCCGGTGATCCAATGGTTTTTCGGCAAAACCCAGCGGATGGGTGAGTTGCTTCGCCAGATTCGCGACGGCCGGTCCCAGGCGCTGCGGCAGCCCTGCGAGTCTGGCCGCTTCCGCCGCGAATCCGGCTTGCCAGAGCAGTGCCGCCTGCCACTTGCCGGAAATCACCGGCACCAGATCGCGCACCTTCCGCGGGCATTCGATCACGGCCAGCCCAGGCAGCGTTTCCCAAAATTCCCGCTGCCCCGTGCAACAAATCACCCCCACTTGCATGCCGGATGCCATCAAGGCGCGCACCGCCGGCACGGCGAAACACACCTCATCCCAGCGCTCCGGCGCGGCCACCAGCATGTCACCTTCATGTGTCGTCACGTGCGCAGCCTAGCGGTCGGCGGACCGCCCGGAAACCGTAAAATCCCTCAGGCATGCAACGGTTTGCCCGGTGATTTTTCTTCCAACCCGCCGCCGCCGGGTTTCCACTGCCGCTCGTCAGAAAAACCAATCCCATTCATCATGTTCGATCCCATCATCCGCCGCATGCCCCGCCCGCAGGAAGTCAGCCGCATGACCACCGAGGAATTGCGCGAGGCCTTTCTCGTCTCCAGCATCTTCCAGCCCGGCCGGCTCAACGGCTTGTTCACCGATCTCGACCGCATGGTGGTGGCCGGCGCGGTGCCGACGACTGCGGCGCTCGAACTGCCGAACTGCAAGGAAACCGGCCGTGCGTCATTCCTGGAGCGCCGCGAACTCGGAGCCATCAACACCGGCGGCCCCGGCGAGGTGACTGTGGATGGCAAGGCATACCCGGTCGAAGCTCTCGGCTGCATCTATGTGGGCATGGGCGCGCAAAACGTCAGTTTCGCCAGCAAGGATGCGCAAAACCCGGCGAAGTTTTTCATCCTGAGCTGCCCGGCGCATGCGGCGCATCCCACCACCGTGGCCACGCGCGATGATGCCACCACCGTGCCGCTTGGCTCGCAGGCCACCGCCAACGAGCGGGTCATCCGCCAATACATCCATGAAAACGGCATCCAAAGCTGCCAACTGGTGATGGGTTTCACCGAGCTCGCCGTCGGCAGCGTTTGGAACACCTTCCCGCCGCACACGCACAACCGCCGCTGCGAGGTTTATCATTACTTCGGCATGGAAGACCGCGTGCTCGCCCACTTCATGGGTGAGCCCACCGCCACCCGCCACCTCCTCGTGCGCGGTGACGACACCGTGCTCTCGCCCTCATGGTCCATTCACTCCGGCTG
>CAXNHR010000077.1:0-11220 GCA_964202135.1 Luteolibacter sp.
ACTTTACAGACGGAGCGGTGATCGGCAGCCGGAGCTTTGTCGATGAGTTGTTTCATAGCGCGAGGGAACGCTTCGGGCCTCAGCGCAAGAACGGAGCAAGGAAACTGCGAGGCCCCGGAAGCGCGGCGGCCGGACGGCTGTGGAGCGCGAGGGACTTGCGGCGGGATGTCGGATGAATTGTGGTTTTTTTGCCATTCTCCACCCATGAAGTGGGTGTGATTGCGTGTCTTGACTTGTTTCCGCCTGATGCGTGAAGCCTGAGATATCGAGATTTTCGGCTGTTTCCGCCGCTCTTATCGTGAAATAGAATCCCGCCATGCCGAAGGTGCGCGATCCAGACGAACCCAAAATCTACTTTCTGCCGAATCTCATGACCGCCTGCAATCTCGCCTGCGGGTTTTTTGCGGTGCTGATGATTTTCCGTGGGCTGGTCGAAGTGGGAAATACCAAAATACCGCCCAAGGAATACTACGAACACGTCAAATCCTATTACGAATACGCGATTCTCCTCATTTTTGGTTCGTGTCTGTTTGATCTGCTAGATGGAAGGCTGGCCCGTCTCGGCGGACAGGAGTCACTCTTCGGGCAGGAATTCGATTCACTTGCGGACATTATTTCCTTCGGCATGGCTCCGGCGATGCTCTTATCCAAGGCGGTTCTGTTTCCGCTGGGAAATCTCGGTTGGGCGATCGCCCTGATCTATCTGGTGTGCGGAGCCATGCGCCTGGCGCGCTTCAACTGCCTGGCGGCGATGCCCAAGAAACCCGGTGACTCATCCGATTTCCGCGGGCTGCCGATTCCGATGGCCGCGGGTTTCATCGCATCACTTACATTCCTGATCATCGACCTCCATCAGAACGATCATGAGCTGAGGTATTGGAAATACGTGCTTGCCGGCGCAATGCTGGGGTTGTCGCTGCTGATGATCAGCGACATCCGCTACCCAAGTTTCAAGAAAGTGGGCTGGAAAACCCGCGGCACACTGCCCGCCATCGTCATTTCGGTTTTGTTATTATATGTCACCGTTCAGTTCCGTTATGTCATGCCGGTGGTCCTGTTCAGCCTTTATCTGGTTTATGGCATGATCCGTCCCTGGCTGTCCCAAAAAATGCGCAAGGAGATCGAGGTGGAAACCGATGAGGAAACGCCCGTGCCTGGCAACGACTCTTCAAGACCCCCGAATCATGACTGAGGAAACCACCAAACGCCCGCGGTGGATTGCGTGGATGCTGGTGATCCTGCCGCTTTGGCTGTTAGTATCCGGCGCGGGATCGGTCTGGTATTTCCTGCATCGCGAGAAGCAGCAGGAGCTCGCCGGGCAGCAGCGTTTCGCACGTTCGGTTTCAGAGTCCGCGCTTGCGGATGATTTGAGCAAAATCGTCGGCATCATCGGCGAGCGCCATGGATCGTCAGCCGATGCCGGGAAAAACCTGACACGCGCGGCAGCGATGATCGAGGGCACACTGGGGCCTTCAAATACGGGCTTCGACGTGCGTCGCGAACGCGGCCCGGCGAATTGGCCGCTGCTGCATGTGAGCATCGCCGGAGCGAATCCGGCTCTGCCTGCCGTCTGGGTGGTTTCCAGTTACGACAGCCGCCCCGGCAGCCCGGGCGTGGAGGCGAATGCGACGGGGATTGTGGCCGTGTTGGCCGCCGCCCAGGCGCTGGCCGCCGAAAAACCACGGGCGAGCGTGCATTTCGCATTCATCCCGCACGCCAATGATCCGGAGTCGCCGGTGCTGGAAACCGCGGCGGTGCTTGCCAAAATGATCGGCACGCCTTCGGCGATCCTCTGTGTCGAGGCGATGGGCGCAGGTGAGCTTTTGTGGCTGAGTTCGCGTGATTCCGCCGCCGCTCCGTTAGAACTCGTGCAGGGGCTGGGTATGGTCCGCGGCGCGGAAATCGTCTGCATTGGCGATGACGTGGATCTTGCCAGCGTGCTTTTTGAAATTGGGCAGCCGGCAGTGCGCGTCTCCACCCGGCCGCAACTCACGGCACGGGAGGCGGATGCCACATTGCCATCTTCCTCTTTGCTTGCGGCCTCCACCGGCAGGCTGGTCGAGTTGATCCGCCGCTGTGCCAACATGCCATAATTCCATTTGCGATTTCCGACAGCCAAACGAAACTGGCCCACCGTTTCCGCCTCCCCATGCGCGCCTCCGATTCTGATACCAGCTTCATTTCCCACGCCCCCGGCTACTGGCCGCGCGAGGCCATGGACCAGTGGGATGACTACAAATGGCAGCTTCGCAACCGCGTCGATTCGCTCAGCGACCTCGAATCCCGGCTGCGGCTCACCGATATCGAGCGCGCCGGCGTGCTGCTCGCCGGCCACAAGCTGGCAATGTCGATCACCCCGCACTTCTTCAACCTGATCGACCGCGATGATCCGGACTGCCCGATCCGGCGGCAGATCATCCCGCGCATTGAGGAAGGATGGAACGCACCGGAAGAGGTCGCAGATCCCTGCGGCGAGGACTCGCACATGCCGGTGCCGGGCCTGGTCCACCGCTATCCGGACCGGGTGCTGTTTCTCGTCACCGACCGCTGTGCTTCGTATTGCCGCTACTGCACGCGGTCCCGCGTGGTTTCCGGCGTGGGCGAGCAGCATCTCGAAACGCAATGGGAAGCCGCTTTCCGCTATCTCGAAAAAACCCCGCAAGTCCGTGATGTGCTTCTATCAGGCGGCGATCCGCTGCTTTTCAGCGACGAGCGTCTGGACCGCATTCTAACAAGACTGCGCGCCATTCCGCACATCCAGTTCCTGCGCATCGGCTCGCGCATTCCGGTTTTCCTGCCACAGCGCGTCACGCCGGCCTTGTGTGAGATGCTCAAAAAGCACCACCCGCTGTTCATTTCCATCCACACCAACCACCCGCGCGAACTCACCTCAGAAGTGCGGGACGCGCTCGGCCGTCTGGCCGACGCCGGAATTCCGCTGGGCAACCAGAGCGTGCTGCTGCGCGGCGTGAACGACTCGGTGGAGATCCAGAAAACCCTCGTTCACAAACTGCTGATGTGCCGCGTGCGGCCGTATTATCTCTATCAGTGCGATCTCATCCACGGCTCGTCCCACCTGCGCACCCCGGTGGCCGAGGGTGTGGACATCATCGAGGGCCTGCGCGGCCACACCACCGGTTATGCCGTGCCGCAATTCGTCATCGACGGCCCCGGCGGCGGCGGAAAAATCCCGATCAACCCGAACTACATCGTCGAGACCACACCCGGTCGAGTCACCCTGCGCAATTTCGAAGGGAAAATTTTCGACTACCCGGACCCCAGCCCGATGCCCGCAGTGGAAATGGAGCGCCTGCAACACCAAGTGCTGCCGCACGCCGGATGCTGAATCAGCTCGCGTCGGTAGTGTTAGGCACCCACCATCCAGTCGGGCACCCGGCGTTTCACAGGGACGTTGAGGATTTCTTGTTCCGCACCCGCTGCGGCAGCCGATCTTCGTCCAAAAAGGAGTTTTTACCCATCGTTCCGGGCATCCGCCAGATTGCCCTTTTCAATGCGAGCATACGTGCTTTTGGCAACGCCAATGCGTTCTGCCGTCATCGGGGCCGCGGTTTCCACCTTGAAGAGCGGGGCAATTATGCGAGTCTTCCGAAGTGAGCATGCGACACGAAAAACCCATGCGCCGCCGGTCGCAGGGTTTGGCCGCGGTGATCGCTTTATTTGCCACGCTCGCGGGCATGTTTCTGTCCGGCAGCACCCGCGCTCAGGGAATCCCACCGCCGCTGACCGCCGCCGACATCCTTGAGCGCCCGGGCGTCGATTTGTCCGACCCACTGTCACGAGCGGAGGTGGTGAGGGAAATCCGAGAACTCAGCGAGCAACGCCGCGAGCAGGCGCGCGAGCGGGCCCTCGCGCTCGGCCTGCCGCTGCGTGAGGTCCGCCCCGATGGCGGCGCGCGTGAGATCGCCGGCTTCGATGGCGACCAACCGCTTTACCGCCACACCCACAACGCCAACGCCACCATTTCCACCGCCGTGCACACCACGCGAACGGCTTACGGGCTCGATGGCAGCGGCCTGACCATCGGCATGTGGGACGGCGGCAGCGGGTTGGCCAGCCATCAGGAATTCGGCGGTCGCCTGATCGTCAAGGACGGTGCCGCCGCCATCAATCACGCCACGCACGTGGGCGGCACCTTGATTGCAAGCGGCGTGCAGACCAATGCCCGCGGCATGGCACCGGCGGCCATCGTGGACAGTTATGATTGGAACAGCGACATTTCCGAAATGACCGGCCGCGGGGCAAGCGCGCCGGCCTAACCTGGCCGCATCCATCTTTCCAACCACAGTTATGGTTATATCTCCGGGTGGTATCAGGTGAATGGCGGCAGCCCTTACCGCTTGTGGGAATGGTATGGAAACGGAGGCGACAGCACCTCCACCGAATGGGACTTCGGCCGTTACAACACGCTGACCCGCGACCAGGATTCGCTGGCCTACAACGCTGCCTATTATCTCATTTTCCGCAGCGCGGGCAACGAACGCACCGACAACCCGTCGAGCGGCTCGGCGGTCGCGCTCTCGCCCGGAAGCGCCACGGTTGTCAGCTACAATCCGACGCTCCACCCGGCCGGCGACGGTAATTACCGTGGCGGCTTTGAAACCATCGGCTACGAGGCGCTCGCCAAGAACGTGATCACCGTTGGTGCGGTTGCCGATGCGGTGACCAACGGCGTGCGCGATGTCGCCAAGGCCACCATCAGCTCGTTCAGCTCATGGGGGCCCACCGACGACGGCCGCATCAAGCCGGATGTGGTGGCCAATGGCGATTCACTCTACTCCTCTCTGGCCGGCGGCACCAACATCTATGGCACATACTCCGGCACCAGCATGTCCACGCCCAACGCCTGCGGTTCGGCTATCTAGCCGTCCCTCCCATCGGCGGCAACTGGCAGGCTGTGGTCAGTTTCTCCGGCCCGCTCACCAACACCACGCAGAACTACTCGCTCATCCTTAGCGGCACCGCACCGTCCGGACCGCTGCCGCCCAGCGTGCTCGCGGTCACTCCGGACTCGGGAGACGCGCTGGATTCCGCCAGCGTGCCCATTACCCTGTCCGGCACCTCCTTCGCCGCCGGAGCCGATGTGAAATTCACCCTCGCCGGGCAAAGCGACGTCCACGCCACGGTCCACTCGGTGAGCTCCACTTCGATTTCCTGCACGCTCGACCTCACAGGCATGACCGCCGGCTTGTGGAATGTGGTGGTCACCCATCCGGACAGCCAGACGGGCACGCTCGCCAACGCCTTCGCCGTGATCGGCACCATCTGGAGCCGCAACTTCGACATCGGCGGCGCCCCCGGCTGGATCCCCGATGCCAACATCGGCAGCTCCAACTGGGCGCTCGTCGCCACCCAAAGCCACACGCCCTCCATTTCGTGGTTTGCCAGCCGCCCGGCCAGCCGCAACACCGACAACCTGGTCAGCGAACCCATTGAGATCCCCGCAGATGCCATACGGATGAAATTGAGCTTCTGGCACAAGTTCGACCTCGAGACCGGCAACGACGGCGGCGTGCTCGAGTTCTCGATTAATGGCGGCACTTGGTTCCGCGTCAACAACACCGGCAGCGCCGAGGAAATCATCAGCGGCGATTACAACCTCACGCTCAACAATCCCAAGGGAGATCCGAAAAACAAAAACGAATTCGCAGGCAGCCCGGCGTGGTCGGGCAACAGCGGCAGCAGTTTCACCCATGTGGTGGTTGCGCTCAAGGACACTGCCAAATACGCCGGCAAATCGCTGCGCGCCCGCTGGCGGCTCGCGACTAACAGCACGGTCGCCAGCCCCGGCGGCTGGCATGTGGACAGCCTGCGGCTCAGCGGTGCCGGCGGCGTGGTCAACCAGCCACCCAGCATCCTCGCCGAGGCCGCCGCGAATCCCGCCTTCGTCAGCGGCACCAGCACCGATCTAACAGTCGCCGCCACGGACGATGGTGGCGAGGCCGCGCTCACCTACACTTGGGCGGCCATCGGTGGCACATTCGAGCGCCCGGTTTCACTCAGTGAAAATGGCAACAACACCGCCAAGGATACCACCGCCACTTTCGCCATTTCCGGCAACTATTCTTTCGAGGTAACAGTGCGCGATCCAGCCGGTGCCACCGCCACCAGCAATGTGGAGGTGGTGGTTGCGGCCACACCCGGAAGCCTCACGGTCGCGCCGGAAAGTGGATCGATGGTCTTTGGGCAGACCTTGCAATTCCAAGCCGGCGTAATGGATCAATTCGGCGATCCCATCACGCCGCGGCCGGAGATTTCATGGAGCGCCAATGGCGGTGGAAGCATCGATGCCGGCGGGTTCTTCACCGCCACCGCCGCGGGCGGCCCCTACACCATCACCGCCCAAAGCGGAACACTCAGCGGCAATGCCAGCATCACCATCACTCCCGCACCGGCATCCATCACGCTCGGAAACCTGACACAAACTTATGATGGTTCACCGAAAGCCGTGAGTGTCGTCACCGATCCCCCTGACCTTGCCTACACCGTCATCTACGACACAACCGAGACCGCGCCCACGGAAGTTGGCTCGTATGCCGTCGTCGCCACCATCACCGATCCGAATTACGAAGGCCAAGGCAACGGCACACTGGTGATCGAACCGGCGGACGACGGCTATGCCGCCTGGGCCTCCTCCTATGGCCTCGAAGGCGAGGATGCCGGGCCCGCTGCCGATCCCGACGGCGACGGCATGTCCAATCTCATCGAACGCGCCTTCGACTTCGATCCCACCGATCCCAACTCGCGCCTGAAACTCGCACTCGATGGCATCGCGTCCGGCATGGTTTCGCTGCGCGTCAACAAGGTCGTTCCCAGCGGCAACTTGCTGCTCCAGAGCTGCACGGAACTCGACGGCGCATGGGACGAAGGGCTGCCGCTCGTGGTGACCGAAACCACCAGCGACTTCCCCATCGAGATCCCGGTCAGTGGCACACGCTGCTTCTACCGCCTGCTCTATCAGGCGGCACCGGCACCCTGAGCGCACTCCGCAAGCATGCCGCTTTACCCGCCGCGGATCGGCCGCTAGGCTGTCCGCGATGCCTTGGTCCACCGCGCTGCTGATTTACCGCCTGCTGCTGCCGCTGTTGTTTGTGGCGGCCTTTCCCGGCTGGGTGGTGAAAATGCTGCGCCGCGGTGGTTTCCGCACCCGCCTTGCGGAGCGCGCCGCCATCTATCAGAAACGCGGCGATGATCCCCGCGGCACGGTGCACCTGCACGCCGTGAGCGTGGGCGAGGCGATGCTCGCGCTCAAACTCATCAAGGCCTGGCTCGCCTCCGAGCCGGACCGCCGCTTCGTGCTCGCCACCGGCACCGCCACCGGCCACCAGGTGGCCAGTGCCGCAGCCATCCCCGGTCTGCGCGTCACCTATGCGCCGCTCGATTTCCGCTCGATGGTGAGCCGTTACCTCGACCACTTCCAGCCGCGCCAAATCGTCCTCATCGAGGGCGAGGCGTGGCCGCATCTGATGTTGGAATGCGAGCAACGCGGCATCCCGGTGGCCTTGGTGAACGCCCGCATGTCGCCGCGCTCGCAACGCCGCTACCGCCGTTTCGCCGCCACACTTCGCCCGCTCTTTTCCATGCTCAAGTGCGTGGCCATCCAGGAACCCGGCGACGCGGGCATCTGGCAGGAGCTCGGCGTGGCACCCGCCCGCATCCATCATACCGGCAGCCTCAAGTTCGATCCCGCCAGCGGTGCCCATCCTGTTAGGAAACCGGAGTTCCAGACGATGCTCGATGCCTTCGGGAACAGCCGCCGCGTCGTGCTCGCCGCCAGCACCCATGCCGGTGAGGAGCCATGGCTCGCCGCCGCCATCCGCGATGCCGCACCGGACGCCCTGCCGGTGATCGTGCCGCGCCATGCCGAGCGCCGCGCCGAAGTGAAAAGCGCCCTCGAGCGCGAGGGCTTCACCGTCGTGCTGCGCTCGAAATTCGAAGCGCCCGCTGCCGTGGATGATCGCCCGCCCGCCTTCGTCATCGATTCCACCGGCGAGCTGCGCGATTGGACGGCGCACGCCGATGTCGTGATCATCGGCAAGAGCTTCAAGGCCACCGGCGGCCAGAATCCCGCCGAGGCCATCCTTGCCAACAAACCGCTGGTCATCGGCCCGCACATGGAAAATTTCCAACCGCTCGCCGCAAGCCTCATCGCCAATCACGCCTGCCTCGCCGCGCATGACGAAGTTTCGCTGCGCAATGCCATCGCCGCCGCGCTCGACCCCGCTCAGGCCGCCATGATGACCGCCCGTGCCAGTCAGGTGCTCGCACCCCACGAGGGGGCCACCGCGCGCATCATCGGGCTCTTAAAATGACTCAAAGCGGAGTTTGTCATTTCCAAAATCACTCTCTAGAGTGCGCGCCGTGAGCGATTCAGACAACAATCCGCTGAGCGACCTGCTGGGCAGTTTTGCGCTTGGCCCGTCGTGGGCACGTGCCACCGGCGACACCCGTCCCACTCAAGCGGAGAAGTCCGCCGGCAAGTCCGGCGACCGACCACCGCGCCGCGATGATCGACGTGACGAACGCCGTGGCGACGAACGCAAGGGCGCATTCCGTGATCGCGAGCGCGATGGCGGCCGTCCGCCATTCAAAGGCCGTGGCGGGAAATTCGACGACCGCCCCGCGGGCCCGCCACGCCCCGAGGAAGCACCGCCAGCACCCGGAGTGCGCGTCACCCTCGTGCCCGATGCCGAGGCCGTCCATCTCATTGGCAAGGAAATCCACCAAGTGGCGCGCGTCTATCCGCTCTACGATGTCGCCCAGATCCTGCTCGCCGAACGCGGCCGCTGCCGTGCCCTCTTCGAGTCCGCCGAGTCCGCTCCACCACTGCTGCGTGGCAAGCTCGATGAGTCGATTTTCCTCAGCCGCGAGGATGCCACCCGCCATCTCTGGCAATCCGAACTGCGCGCGCAATTCATCGAGGAGGAAACCATCGAGGTCGATCCGCCGCATGGAAACTTCCAGCTCGTCGCCAAATGCGGGCTCACCGGCTTGTGGCTCGGCCCGCCGAATTTCCACACCTATCAGACCAATCTGCGCCGCATCCACCGCGAGTGCTTCCCGGACATGCCCTTCGAGGCATACAGCGCCCGCGTCCGCACCGAGCGCGGCGAGGAAGCCGTCAACGCATGGCTGGAAACGATGAAGAAAAAGACCCGCTGGCGCATCAAGGGAGATGGCGATGACGCCTGGATCGACGATCTCGCCGAGGCTCAACGCCAACTCGCCGCCCGTTGTTTCGATGCCGCCTTCGTGGAAACGCGCCGCGCCGAGGTGGCCGCCTCCATTCCGCCGAAAAATCTATCAGCCCCGCTGATGACCTCGCTCAAGCTTGCCGGCAACCACGCGCGCAACCACCCTGCAGTGCTCATTCCGGCCGTCTGCAAGGCCCTTGAAAACGAGCACCTGCCGGTCTTCAAGCGCCAGGGGAAACTCCACACCGGCCCCGCTCGGCCGCATCCGCTGCCACCCGGCCAGGCACTCGCCGAGCGCCCAGCCATCATGGTCGAGTGGATCCGCGCCAACAAGCCCGCCAAACTCGAAGGCCTCTGGAAGGCCGTTCTTCCGGAAGGCGGCACCGCCCCGCCCGCTGAATTCGCCGCCGACCTCTTCTGGCTCCTCCATCAAGGCCACATCCTGCTTTTCACCGACGACACTCTTGTCGTGCAGGAAGTCCGCGAAGCCCACGAAGCGCCCCACGCCGCCGATGCCGAAGGCCAGGAAAAGCCCGGCAAAAAGAAAAAACGCAAAGCCAAAAAACCCAAACCCGAAGGTGCGGCCGTAGCTGGAAGCACGGCCATTGTGGCCGCCGCAAGCCCCACCGACGAAGCCCCGGTCATCGAAACTCCGGTCATCGAAGCCCCAGAACCGGAGTCTCCCGCACCGGAAGCGCCCGTGCCCGAGCCGCCGCATCCGGAAGCTCCGCCCGTAGAGGCCCCGCAGCCAGCGGCCCCTGCCATCGAACCTCCACCCGCCGATGAAACCCACGCGGAGCCACCACAGCCCGAGCCGCCGTCCATCGAAATCCCGCAGCCGGAAGCTCCCGCTTGCGAACTTCCGCAACCCGAATCCCCTGTTTTCACCGATCCCGTCATCGAAGCACCCGCCTCGGAAACTCCGGCCTCTGAAGAAGAATTCCCAGAGAAACCCACCGCCGGGGTTGACGACCCACCAGCCCTGTGATTCAAAGCTCCCGACCCGCAACCAGGAACGGTGGCTGAGTGGTCGAAAGCACTCCCTTGCTAAGGGAACGTAGGGGAAACTCTACCGAGGGTTCGAATCCCTCCCGTTCCGCCATCTTGTTGCCAAAACGAAGCAACTCGCTCTAAATCAACAACTTACGAACCATCAGAACAGGCCGCGACAGTTTTTTCTGACAGTTTTTCTGACAAGTTGACTCGAAAGCCGGGTTCGATGACCCGGAAACGCAAACGCCGCAGTGGAATCGTGGAAATCGGCAACGGTCCCGCGAGAATCAAGATCTACACAATGAACCGACGGGACGGCTATCCCGAGTTCACGCTCTCATGGAAGGAGGCTGGCAGGCGCAAGACCCGCAGCTTCTCCTCGATGGACGAAGCACGGATGATCGCCCAGCAAATCAGCGCGAGGCTGACCAATGGCTGGATGGCCGCCGATGAGGCGACACGCCGCGACATCGACCTGCTCCGCCACTGCGAGCAAGTGGCACGGGAGCACGGAGTCGGTCTTTCCGCCGCGATGGACGAATGGGCCAGCGCACGGAAGGCGGCGGGTGAAATCCCGTTGTCCGATGCGGTGCGGTTCTATCAAGCAAACCGGGCCGACCTCTTCGCTGTTCGGACCAACGTCCAGGTGGCCGCCGAGTTCGTGGTCTCGCTGAAACGCAAGGGCGTGAGTGACATCTACGTCAGGAACGCGACCAACAGCCTCAAGCGGTTCACCGATGCCATGCCGGGCCATATCGCGGATGCCAGCGTGGCCGACATCAACCGGTTCCTCGACGGACTCAAGAAACTCGGGCCGGTCAGCAAGAACGGCATCCGGCGCAACATCGTCACCATGTTCAGATTCGCCAAGAAGCAGGGATACCTCCATCCAGACCGCAAGACGGCAGCGGAGCAGAGCGACTCGTTCAAAGAGCCTGAGAAAGAGATCGAGATTTTCACGCCGGACGAGATGCGTGACATCCTGCTCGCCGCCCACGCCCGCATCCTGCCGCTC
>CAXNHR010000078.1:0-11048 GCA_964202135.1 Luteolibacter sp.
CAGGTGAGGGTGGAGAATGACGCGATTGTGATTTACGAGGAATGAATGGTGGCCCGCTACCGCCATGGGGGATGGTAGGGTTCCATTGACAAACCCGCCCCGCTTGACGGGTTTGGCCCTTCGGGCCACGTCGCTCCGCTCCTGTCCAAACGGCCTGCAAACCTTCGGCCGCTTTGCCGGGGGAACCGGCCAAAGGAACGCGAAAAAATTGTCTAAGCAAGGATGTTCCAGCTTTTGTGAGTCTTCCCTTTCACACCTCTTTGTCCGGCGGCCCCAGCGGTGCCGCCCTACCTTGCGCTCCCGGCGGCAGCGCCCTGCCTGGCCACCCTAACTGACTTCTTCCCATGCGCGTCTTCACCTGCACGCCCGTTGAATTTGGCGGAGGGCCGGATTTTTTCGCGCGGGACAGCGGATTGCTCTGCCGGGGCTTGCAGGCCATCGGCATCGAGAGCCGCGCGGTGATGCCGGGCGAACGAATGCCGGAGGACGAGGAGGATTTGATCCGCACGGATTTCCGGAATTTGGAATCGGCCGCTTGGTGGCGCGCCCAACAACTCGACGGCGTGGTGCTCTACGCCTGGGGCCGGCCGAAGTTCCGCAAGTTGGCCGCCGCGATCCGCGAGGCCGGGATTTTCCTGGTGCTCAGCCAGGACAGCGCCGGTCTGGTAAGCCCGCTGGTGGGCTGGCACGACTGGACGCAGGCGCAGTGGATCTACAGCGGGCGGGGTCGCGATGCGGCGGACTGGCTGCGCGGCATTGGCCGCGCATGCCGCGGACTGACGGTGGGCTTGCTGCTCACCGATCCGCTGCGGGCCCTGCATTTGAAACAGGGCGACGTGATTGCCTGCGTTTCACCCAAGGCGGCGGAGCATTACCGCCGCCTTTGCCGTGTGTATGGCAGTGAATCCCTGGCCGGCAGGGTGCGGGTGCTGCCGCATGCGGTGGAAACGCGCTTCCGTTTTTCGGGTCGGGGCAAACGCCGCCAAGTGGCCTGCGTGGGACGCTGGCACGGGCGCGACGAGGTGCAGAAACGAGCGGCGCTGCTGATGGAGGTGGTGGAGGGTTTGTTAAAGGAAGACGCGCAGCTCACGGTGGTGATCGCCGGACGGAGCTCCGCCGAAATGAAACACTGGCACGCGGCGCTTGGGGAGTCGCAGCAAGAGCGGGTGCGGCTGGCGGGCAGGATGTCGCGCGAGGAACTCGCCGCACTGCTGGATGAATCGCAGGTGTTTTACAGTCCGTCCGCCTACGAGAGTTTTGGCATCGCCGCGGCGGAGTCGCTTTGCGCCGGATGCTCGGTGGTGGCGGGGCGCTCGGTGACAATGCCGAGCTTCGAGTGGTTCGTGTCGGAAAAGTCCGGCCGGCTCACGGATGGGGACGGCGCGGCCGGGCATGTGGCGGCGCTGCGGGCCGAGTTGGACGCGTGGCAGAATGGCGAACGCGATGCGGCGGGGATTGCGCGGATCTGGAGCGGGAGATTGCACGCGGACCATGTGGCGGAGGCGGTTGTGGGGATGATGCGGTAGCGCGGTTTTGACACAAACCGCATGCGAATGAAGGGCGAATGAAAAAGCCCAAGGCTCGACGTTCCGGCTTCTCTTGGCATCACCCATTCGCTATCCATTCTCATGCGGTCTGAGCCAGACCGCGCTACCTATTGCCATGCGACTCACCATCATCACCCCATCGCTCAACTACGGCCGCTTCCTGGGCGAGTGCCTGGAAAGCGTGGCGGGGCAATTGCATACCAAGCAGCGGAGGAATGTGTCCGCCGATGCCCGTGTGGGGGCAATTACGGGAGCGCAGCACTCTTCATTGGCTGCCCATGGGCAGGGCGAAGCGGAGTTCGCCCCTCCTTGTTTCACGCTCGAACACCTCGTCATCGACGGCGGTTCGACCGATGACAGCGCTGAAGTGGCTGCGCGGTTTCCGCACGTGACATGGCTGCAGGAGCCCGACGATGGCATGAGCGACGCCATCAACAAGGGCTTCGACCGCGCGCGCGGCGTCTGGGTGATGTGGCTCAACGCCGACGACCGCCTCAAGCCCGGCGCGCTGGCGGCGATGCTGCCGCTGTTGGAGAGGAGTGCCGCGGACGTGGTCTATGGCGACTGGGACTTCGTGGATGAGAACGGTGCCTTCCTGCGCCATGTGAACTCGTTGCCGTGGTCGCGCTTCGTGCATGTGCATCATCATTGTTTCATCGGCTCGACGGCGGCGTTTTACCGGCGCGCGACGGTGATCGATGGCGGCCACCGGCTGAGAAACGATTTCCGCTACGTGATGGACGGCGAGTTCTACGCGCGGCTGGATGCGGCGGGCATGAGGTTCGGGCACGTGCCGGTGACGGTGGCGGATTTCCGGATGCATGGCGGGAATCTCTCGCAGCGCCATCTGGGAAAGACCCGTGACATGGAGCGCATCCTGGCAGCGGAGAAACAGTTCGTCGAATCCCGCGCGATCCGCCGGGCCTACGGCGTCACCTTGTTCCGCGATCCCTATCTCAACGGCCTGGTCGATGGCATCTTGTGGCTGGCGGCGAAGGCCTGGAAGGCGGTGAGGAAGGTAGGGCGCTACCGCCGGGAGCGCCGCGCGAATGTGAAGCGAATGTAAGGGCAATGGTTGACGATTCGGCCAGCCAACGGCTTTTTCATTCTCACTTCATTCTCCGGCGGCCCCGGCGGTGCCGCCCTACCCCGCCGCCTCCACGAATCCATGCTCCACAAACTGCGACAGATATTCGGCGAGATATTCCTCGATCCGATGCCCTTGAAAGAGTTCGCCGATTACGACGACTACTGGGACCAGCGCGGCCGGCAGGAGCCGAAATACCGCTTTGTGTGGGTGGCGCAGCGGCTGCCCGACGAGGGTGTGCTGCTGGACGTCGGCTGCGGCGACGGTGCGTTCCTGGAATACGTCCGAAGTCGGAAGCCGCAGTTGCGGTTGACCGGCATCGACGGCTCGGTGAAGGCCATCGAAAAGCTGTTTGCAAAGGGGATCAATGGCGAAGTGATCGGCGATCTCAACAACCCGGATCTCGCCGCATTTCATGATGTGGACGTCATCGTCGCGATGGAGTTGATCGAACACCTGCCGGAGCCGGAACGACTGATGGCGGAGTTTCTCAAGACGCGGGCCAGCGTGTTTTATATCACCATTCCCAACCTCGGCTTCATCGTCAACCGGCTGCGCCTGGCTCTCGGCGGCAGGATGCCGGTGACCGCGATTGTCTATCACATCAAGGAGCACCTGCGGCACTGGACCGTGCGCGACTTCCACCAATGGGCGGAGCACTGCGGGTTCCGGGTGGTGGCCCGCGCCGGACAAAACGGCTTCGCCGGGCTGTGGCGGATCTGGCCCTCGCTGTTCGCGAGGCAGATGATCTATGTCTTGGAGCGGAGGGACTGAGCCGAAGTGAGTGACACGCCCGGTCGATGGTTCTGAAGGAATGGATTTCCCCCGGCCTATCAAGACAGATCCCCGGGGTCATCTGAAATCGCGTCCATAAGGCGGAACAGGCGCGCTGTTCGAATTCATATAACTTCGAATGCGGGTCCGTTTCACGGCAGGACTGCAATCGACCATCGGACGGACGCCCTCCGCGAATCCGCACACGCGATCACGGAATATCATAACGTGACATGGAAAATGAATGGTCTGGAATCAGCAGACGGGAGGCTAAATTCTAGCGGGATTGGGAGGGTTTGCGCTAAGGTGTGCTGACAGGCGTTAGGACAGGCTTTGGAATAATCGGCTGAGGAGAAAATACGCGTAAGCACGGCAAAAAAGCGCTGGGTGTGGAGGGCTACAAGGAAAAAATGGGGAAAATTTTCCCGGCACCTTGGGTATTGCGTTTTGGCGGGCGGGGGCTATGAAGCGCGGCGATGAAACTTTTTTTCCTGCTGCTGGTGGCCGTTTCGGTGCTGGGTGTGTCCTGCGAGCGCCATGAATTCGAGGGGCCGGACGGCACCAAACAACTCCATGAACACCACAAGAGTCATGGGGATGGGGAGCATGAGGAGGGGGGGAAGGCGGCGCATTGAGATTTTTTTTGGTGGGCCTTTCCGAGGCACTCCCAAGGAGCGGCGGACTCCGCTCCGCCGATGCCCATGAAAAAGCCAATGAGTGCATGCGAAGCGCTTTTCATTGGCCCCTCATGGACGAGGGCGATTCGGAGATCGCCCCTCCTTGATTGCAGATACGGGCTGCGCGGTAGGTGAGAAAGCACTCGCCGAGGTCGGGACGGGGCTCGAAGTGGCTGAGGGTGAAGGCGAGCGAGCGCGGGAGGAAATCCGCCGGGATGCCGGTGGCGGTGGGGGCCTGCAAACCTCCAAAAAGCGTGTGGCCGGCCAGGGTGAGGTGGAATTCGTCGATGGCGTCCATTTCCGCCAGTGAGCGGATGAGCGTGCCGCCGCCCTCGCAGTGGAGATGGCGGACGCGGTGGCCGGTGGCGAGGGTTTCGAGAAATGCGGCGAGGCTGCCGTGGTGGATTTGGCAGAGCGCGCGGAGTGCCCGGCTGGAGCGGTCGTTTCCGGTGACGAGCAGGTGGATCGGGCCGCCGGGTTTTTGGAAGAGCGGGTGATCTACAGGGATTTCACCGGTGCGGGAAATGATGCAGCGGAGCGGTTGGACGGGTTTCCCGGGCACGGTGAGCGTCATGCGGTCGGCCTCCAAGGTGCCGCGGCCGACGATCAAGGCGTCGGCGGACTCACGGAGTTTCAAGAGGCGGGCGTGGTCGGCGGAGGAGGTCCAGCCGGACGGGCGGCGGCCGGTGGAGGTGATTTTGCCATCGGCGGAGACGGCGAGGTTGGTGGAAATCCACGGGCGGGGCATGGGAAGGAAGATTGGGGATTGGGAATTGGATTTAAACCGCGAATCGACGCAAATCGACGCGAATATTCAGAAATGAATGCTCGGAACCGGGAATTTTATTCAAACAAACCTCTTCATTCGCGTTCATTCGCGTTCATTCGCGGTTGAAAAAATACCCAGCTTGATAGCCGAGCTAGGGCTCGGCGTTCCCGGGCTTGCCAAACGGGTTTGGGCGGTGCATGGAGGCCGCCCCTGCCGGTGGCGGGTGACATCCCATGACACTCGAGATTTTCCTCACGCTGCTGGTAATCGGCCTCACGCTGGTCGCCTTCATTCGCGAATGGGCGGCACCGGACGTGCTGGCGCTCTCGATCCTGTGCCTGGTGGTGGGGCTGGGGCTGGTGGATCCGGGAAAGATGACCGAGGTTTTCAAAAACGAGGCACCGCTGACGATTGCGGCCTTGTTTGTGATCGGCGGGGCGCTGGAACGCTCCGGGGCGATCGACCACATCGGGAGGATCCTGCGGGACCGCTTGTCCGGCAACGTGCGCTGGGCGATTCTTTCTTTTTCAGTGGTCTCGGCGTTTTTCAGCGCGTGGATGAACAACACGGCGATCGTGGCGATCCTGCTGCCGGTGACGCTGGGATTCGCACGGAGCAAGGAAATCGCGGCCTCGCGGTTGCTGATGCCGCTGTCCTATTGTTCGATTCTCGGCGGTTGCTGCACGCTGATCGGCACGTCCACCAACCTGCTGGTGAGCGGGGCTCTGCGTGATCTCAATATCGCGCCGCTCTCGATGTTCGAGTTGGCACCTCTGGGCATTCCGCTGGCCATCGCGGGCATCGGCTATCTGGTGATTTTCGGGCCGAAGCTGATCCCGGCCCGCTCGTCGATCACCGGCAGCCTGGAAATCGACCTCCGCACC
The DNA here is from genome assembly GCA_964202135.1 of Luteolibacter sp. Classification (GTDB taxonomy): domain Bacteria; phylum Verrucomicrobiota; class Verrucomicrobiia; order Verrucomicrobiales; family Akkermansiaceae; genus Luteolibacter. The sequence goes on from CAXNHR010000078.1 coordinate 5,739, forward strand.
ACGCCACTCTATCATCTGCTGATCGGCGCGAACTCGCCGATCATCGGCAAGCCGGTTTTTGAAACCGCGCTGGGCAACCGCGAGGACGGGATTCACATCATGGAAGTGCGCCGCAATGGCGCGCGGGTGATGCTGCCGCTCTCGGCGATCACGGTGGAAAAGAACGACCGCTTTCTGGTGGCGCTGCACCGCCGCCGCGGCAAGGCGGCGAAGGCGGAGGCTTTGTTTGCCAACATCGGCGCGGAAATCCTCTCCACGGTGGACGGCATCGTTTCCGAACTGGTCGTGCGCGACGAGTCCTCGCTGATCGGCCAGACGCTGGCCCGGGCGGACTTCCGCCAACACTACAACTGCGTGGTGCTTGCGGTGCACCGCGATGGAGTGAACATCACCGACCGCATCGCCAACCTGCCGCTTGATATCGGCGACACGCTGCTGGTGATCACCGCGCGCAACAACCTGGAGTCGCTTGACGCCACCCGCGACTTCGTGATGACGGACACGCCGGACGAACTGACGCCGGAAGTGGCGCGTCACCACCGTCCGCTGCACGTGGCACTGGCATGGTCCGCGCTGGTGGGCGTGGTGCTGACGGCCACGCTGAGCGACTTGTTTCACCGGATGAATCCGGCGATCCCGTCGGTGCCGATCCATTATGCGGCGATGGTCGGCGCGCTGGCCTTGTTGTGGCTGAAAGTCATGACTCCGCGCGAAGCCTACGCGAGCATCGATTGGCAGGTGCTGTTGATGTTGTATGGCATGCTGGGCTTGGGAATGGCGATGCAAAACACGGGCACGGCGGTGTGGCTCGCGCGCAGCATGGTGGAGGTGGCGGAAAACTTCGTCCCTTCACAGCACATGGCCATCGTGATGCTGTGGCTGATTTTCCTGCTCACCCTGTGCCTCACCGAGGTGCTATCCAACAACGCCACGGCGGTGATGATGATCACCATCGGCATCTCGCTGGCCGGCGAGCTGGGCGTGAACGCGCGGCCGTTCATCATCGCGGTGACCGTTGGCGCATCGTGCGCGTTCGCGCTGCCGATGGGCTACCAGACGCACATGATGATCTACGGGCCCGGCGGCTACCGCTTCACCGACTTCCTGCGCGTGGGCATCCCGCTCAATTTGATCTGCTGGATCACGGCCTGCACGCTGATCCCGATCATCTGGCCGCTTTAGATGAAAAAAGACATTAGGGATTTGGAATTGGGATATTCGGGTTTCATGTCACGCAATCCCAATATCGAATCTCCTCATTTCCAATTTCCATTTCAAACCGTGATGTCCACGGTGAGATCGCCGCCGAGGGTCTCGATGGCGGCGGTAAGGGTGGCGGGCTCGGCGTTTTCCGGGATGGAAATCACGCCTTTTGCACGGAACATCGGGTGACCGCTCATCGGCGCGCTTTCCAAGCCGGTGGTGAGTTCCTCGACGTTGCCACCGGCATTGGCGATGGCGGCGGTGAGTTCGCGCACGATGCCGGGGCGGTCGTTGCCGACGACCTCCACGCCGAGGGTGCGGCGATTGGGCGGGTTCACGGCGGTCTCGCGCACGGCGTGGATGGTGAGCCCCGGGATGCCGGGCGTCTCAAGCTCGTGCAGCAGGCCATCGACGGCGGCGGTCTCGCACTCGATGCGGACGATGCCGGCGAATTGGCCGGCCATGCGGGCCATGCGGCTTTCCAGCCAGTTGCCGCCGTGTTTCGCCACGGTATCGGCGAGGGAACTCACAAGGCCCGGGCGGTCGCTGCCGAGCACGGTCATGACGAGATAGGACTGCATGGCGGAATCCAAGCAGAGGCCCCGGGAAAAGCCAAAAGGAATCCTCGCAACGGCAGACTCCGCTCTTGTGATGGGCCGAAAACGTCTCCAGCCTGTGGCCAAGTCACACGACTGCGAGCCATGGCCAGCGAACATCCATTCCAGTTGCTTTTCGAAACCCTCGGGCGCCCGCCCGTGGCACATGCGGAGTCCGTGAACCGCCGGGCCTATGAGACCCTCCAAGGGATTCTATCCGTGCCGGTGGAAAAAACCGGCCGCTGCATCCTGTTGCGTGCGCCTCGTGCGGGGCATGGCAAAACCCACCTGCTTTCCCGCATCCAGCACCAGCTGGGGGCGAGTCATGAATTCATCCCGCTACACGCGGTGTTCGGCTGTCAGATCGATGCCTCGACGGTGATCGATGACACCCTAAGGCGCTTGTTGCGCCAGCTGCCGGCATCCGGCGGGCTCTGCATGCTGGATCTGGTGGCGCGGCGCTTGTTTGCCACCGCCCTTCAACCGCTGGTGAGCTCGGGCGAAGTGCCCTGCCAGGACCGCGAGGCCGCACTCGCCGCGCTGCGCGCGCGCCCGATCGAGACTTTTGATTTCCACCATCCGAATGCCGTCACCGCACACTGGGCGCGGGAGAATTTCGAGGTGCTCGGCCAGCGGTTGAGCGTCGAGCTCGCCCAACGCTGCGACCTGCCGGTGCGCGAGGTGGCCTACTGGGTGGATCTGCTTTTCCGATTTTCGGCGACTCCTGCGGAAAACCCCATGCGCTTGAGGGCTCTCACGGACGCAGTGCATGGAGGTCAGCCGGCGGAGGGCGTGTTGATGGAGCGGCTGGAAGCGCTGCTGGGCATGCTCACGCAGTTGACGCGCGTGGTGCTGGTGGCCGATGAGCTGGAGGGTTTTTCCACCGATGAAAACGCGGCGCTCAAACTGGCGGCCTTCCTCGGCAACCTGCGCCAAAGTGTCGAGCGGCTCGATGTCATCCTCTCGCTCAATCTCGATATCTGGGAAAGCGCCTTCCTGCCGCGGCTCAGCGGCGGTTTGGCCGACCGCCTGTCCGAGGTATGCGTGGAGCTCGATCCACTCACCGAAGTGGAAATGGTGGCCCTGCTGGAATCCCGCGCGCCGGGACTCGGCACCCAGGTGCTCAGCCGGATCGACCGCAAGAAAGCCGGCAAGCACGCCCGCGGAGTGATCCGCGAGGCAGGCGTGGCCTGGCAAAAGGCGAGCGAAGCGGACGCACAAGCTGCGGCCAAGCCCACCGCAGCGCAGCTGGAACCGCCATCGGCAGCGGCCGTTCCCGCAAGTCCCCCTCCCCCACCCTCGCCCAGTCCCGAGCCGGAAGCCATCGCGCAAGAAAGCCATGCCGCCGCGCAAAGCGTGCCGCAGACAGCCGTGGAGAGCACCCCCCCGGAGCCGCCAGCCGCCGCGCCGGATGCCGACCGCGTGGATGATTTGTTGCGCCAATTCCGCGAACGATACGGCCGCGGCAGCATGTGAAAAAAATCACAAACCCCTTGCGGCAGGGCAGGCTTTGGGTGCTTATTCACGCGGCAACGGCATGAGCAATTCCACCACCGAAATCGAGGCGCCAGACACGATCGCGCGCGCCGCAAGTGCAGCGGATAGCTACCACGCGGAGACCGACGACCTGGTCGGCGAGCGCATGGTGCTCAACATGGGGCCCTCCCACCCGGCCACCCACGGCGTGCTGCGTCTGGTGCTGGAACTCGACGGCGAAGTCATCGCCAAGGCCGATCCGGATGTCGGTTTCCTTCACCGCGGCGATGAGAAAATCGCCGAAAACATGCACTACAACCAGTTCGTTCCCTACACGGACCGCTTGGATTATCTCGCGCCGCTCGCCAACAACGTGGCTTATGCCTGCGCCGTGGAGAAACTCATGGGCTGGACCCTGCCGCCGCGTGGCCAGGCCCTGCGCGTGCTCTGCTGCGAACTCGCCCGCCTTTCCTCCCACATGCTCGGAGTCGGCGTCTGCGCCATGGACGTCGGCGCGATGACGGTTTTCCTCTACACCATGGTGGAGCGGGAAAAGGTCCACAACCTCTGCGAACAGCTCACCGGCGCGCGTTTCACCACTTCCTACACCCGTGCCGGCGGCCAACTCCGCGACATGCCGCCGGGCTTCGAAGCCGCCGTGCGCAAATTCCTGACAGAATGCGAGGTGGCCATCGGGGAAATCTGCAAGCTGCTCGACAAGAACAAAATCTTCCTCGACCGCATGGTGGACGTCGGCGTGATCAGCCGCGAGTCCGCCATCGCCTGGGGCCTCACCGGCCCGAATCTCCGCGCCTCCGGCGTGCCGCGCGACCTGCGCAAGGACAGCCCCTACCTCGGATACGAGAACTATCAGTTCGACGTGCCGATCGCCGAGGAAGGCGATTGTTACGCCCGCTATCAGATCCGGGTGGAGGAAATGCGCCAGTCGGTGAAAATATGCCGCCAGGTGCTCGACACGATGCCCGCCGGCCCGGTCAACATCGGAGCGGCCAAAAGCATGCTGCCGGACAAGGAACGCGTGATGATGTCGATGGAGGACCTCATCCATCATTTCATCGTCGCCACCCAGGGCATCGATGCGCCGGCCGGCGAGGTTTATTTCGCCGCGGAAAACCCCAAGGGCGAACTCGGTTTCTTCATCCACTCCAAGGGCGGCGGGGTCCCCTACCGCTTGAAAATCCGCAGCCCCTCGTTCTGCAACCTGTCCATCACCTCCCGCCTGCTGCCGGGCCACATGGTCTCCGACATCCCGGCCATCCTCGGCTCGCTCGACTTCGTCATGGGCGAGTGCGACCGCTGATCCGATCCGTTAGAAAACCGCCATGAAAACCACGCTTCAACTCCTGCTGGCTGGACTTTTCACCCTTTCCGCCTCTGCCGAATTCCGCACCTGGACCCGCAGCGACGGCAAAACCGCCGAACTCGAACTCATCTCCGTGGCCGATGCGGATGGTGAAAAAACCGGCGAGTTCAAGATGCGCGACGGGCGCAAGGTGAAGCTCAAGGCATCCGTCCTCAGCGAGGGCGATGCCAAGCTGCTGGAGGAATGGCAACCGGAGGGACCCGCCGCGCCGAAGGCCACCAGTGTTTTCGATGAAATTCTCGACGGAAATCTGGTCAAACTCAACGGCAAGTCGCTCAAGTCCTTCAGGGAACTGAAGAAGCCCGCAAAGTATTATATGTTTTATTACACTGCATCCTGGTGCGGTCCCTGCCAGAAGTTTACTCCGTCGTTGGTTGAGTTTTACAATGAGAAGAAAAGCGATGCCTTCGAAGTGATTCTGATCAGCAGTGATCGAGATGAGGACTCAATGGAGAAATACGCGCGAGACAAGCAAATGCCTTGGCCGCAGCTCAAGCTCTCGAAGGTGGAGAAATTCCGCAAGGAGTTCAACCATCCCGGCAGCGGCATCCCCAATCTGGTTCTTTGCGACATTGAAGGCAAACTGATTAAAACCAGCTACGAAGGTGATAAATACGTCGGCCCCACCTCCGTCATGGAACATCTGGAAAC
>CAXNHR010000079.1:0-11018 GCA_964202135.1 Luteolibacter sp.
CGCACCGAGATCTTCGATTTCATCGAAGGCTACTACAACACTCACCGCAAACACTCCTCCCTCGGCTACCGCACGCCGGCTCAGTTCGAGGCCTCATTGAACACGCTAAACTAACCAAAAAACGGTCCAAAAATCAGTTGCATCTCACAGTTCGTTGAAGTTGATGAGCAGGCCGAGGGGGATATTCATGAGTTTCATGTAGCTCATCAACTGGGCCTTGTGGATCGGGAGAACCTTTGTGACGACTTTGAGCTCAATGAGGAGGCTGTCATCCACCAGAATATCAAGGCGGAGGGGTTCTTCGAAGGTGTATCCCTTGTATTCGATGGGAACAACGAGCTGTTGGGTGCACGGAATATTCTGGAGAAACAGTTCCCGCATCATGCATTTTTCGTAGATCGACTCAATGAGCCCCGGACCTTTTAGACGATGGACTTCGATGGCCGCGCCGATGACTTGTCGACTCAACTCGTCCGCGCGTTGGAATTTCGGGTGCATTTGGAGTGGAAGAGGATTTTACAGAAGGTGGCAAAGGTAGCGAAGGTGGATTGTGTTTGGACGGTGGTTTGGTTGGAAGGCATTTGAAAATTCATGACCCTTTGCTTTCTTCGCTACCTTCTGTGAGAAATGAAGAATTTTTTCGCTTCGGCGAGAAACACCGCCTGCAATTCCTTGAGTTTTTCCGGGTGTTTCGAGGCAAGGTCGGTGGAGCAGCTGAAATCATTGCGCACATCGTAAAGTTCCCAGAGATCCGCTTCGAGCGCACGGCTTGGCTTGGACTCCCACGGTGCCTTGTGAACGACGCCGGCCAGCCAACCGTCGTGGTAAACCGCACGGTTGCCAGCGATTTCAAAATACTGAGTGGTGCGGGCGGGCGCTTTGGCGTCGCTGAAACTTGCGAGCAGGCTTTTGCCTTCGATGGGGATCTGCGGGGTGCCGTTGACGACCTTGGGTTCGGGCAATCCGGCGGCTTCGAGAATGATGGGAGCGATGTCGATGACGTGGCTGAATTGCTCGCGCTGCTCGCCTTTGGCGGTGATGCCCTTCGGCCAATGGGCGACCATGCCGACGCGGGTGCCCCCGAAGTTGGAAGCGACCTGCTTGGCCCACATGAACGGCGAATTGAAGGCAATCGCCCAACCGGCGGCCATGTGCGGATAGGTTTCCGGACCACCCCATTTGCCGATGAGTTTGCTCATGTCCTCGACTGATTCCGGCACGCCGTTGAAGTAGGTGTATTCATTGAACATCCCGTTCATGCCGCCCTCGGCGCTGGTGCCGTTGTCGCCTGCAATGTGGAAGACGAGGGTGTTGTCGAGTTGGCCGGTTTCTCCGATGGCATCGATGACGCGGCCGATGTGGTGGTCGGTGTAATCGAGGAACGCGGCGAAGGTTTCCACCTGGCGGGTGAAGAGAGCCTTCTCACTGGCTGATAGATTTCCCCAGTCCTTGATGGCTTCCGGCTTGGGAGCGAGCTTGGTGCCTTTCGGGACGATGCCCATGGTGATCTGGCGTTCCAGCGTTTCCTCACGGATCTTGTCCCAGCCTTGGTCGAATTTGCCTTTCCACTTGGCGATCCAATCGGCTGGTGCGTGGTGTGGGGCGTGGACCGCGCCGGGCGCGAAATAGACGAAGAACGGCTTGTCGGGAGTCATCGCTTTCTGGTGCTTCATCCAGGCGATGGACTTGTCGGCCATGTCGGCCATGAAGTGATAGTTCGGATCTTCCGGGAGTTCGACCTGGGTCACGCCGTCATGTAGGAAGGGAGCCCATTGGTTGGTCTCGCCGCCGATGAAGCCGTAGAATTTATCGAAGTCCTGATGGGTGGGCCAGCGGTCAAAGGGGCCGGAAACGCTGGCTTCCCAGGAGGCGGTCTCATGCCATTTGCCGAAGGCGCTCCGGTGCTGAAGCCGTTGAGGCGGAGCATCTCGGCGAGCGGTGCCACCGCGTTGGGAATCTCACCGGTGGCTCCGGGAAATCCGGTCGCCATTTCGGTGATGAAACCCATGTTGCAGGTGTGATGGTCGCCCTGCCTTGAGTGCGGTGCGGGTGGGTGAGCAGAGCGCGGTGGTGTGGAATTGGTTGTAACGCAGTCCGCCCTTGGCGAGGCGGTCGAGTGTGGGCGTGGCGATCGGTCCGCCGAAAGTGCTGGTAGCGCCGAAGCCGAGATCGTCGAGCAGGATAATGACCACGTTGGGCGCGCCTTGCGGAGCGGTGACGTGAAAACGCTCGGGGGCTTTCGCGTTGCGGGCGTCGGTTTCGGTGATGACCGGGCGCTTCGGCTGCGGGATGGGCAGGATCGTGCGGTCGAGCGAGTCCGCGGCGAGTGACCATCCGATGAGTCCGAAACAGGCGGTCAGGGTGGGGAGTGGGGAGTGATGTTTTGAGATTTTCATAGGAAACGGGAGCCGTCTTTGATGGAGAATCGATCGGTAAGCTCGGCGCTGTCCGATGGTTCCGCTAGCCAGAAGTGTATCCCAAAAGCGCAGTGAAACTGCTTGCCCTCCCGGGGACAATTCTGAGAATGTGTCTTCCATGGAGAAATTGCCGCCAATTATTTCGATGCAGGTTCTCGATCCCGAGGCCCTCGCTGCGGCGGTCCGCAATGCGAACTTTCAGCCATGCCAGATCAGCGTCAGACCTTCTCCGAGCAGGATTGCCCGCGTGATGTGCGAGACGGTTTGCCTGGATTTCGCATCTCTGGGGCCGGCGATGTTGTTTTCCGGGTCAATGCCGAAGGATTGTTACACACTTGTGTTCGTAACGGAATGTCCGGAAAAAGGCCGATCCTTCAATTTCGCGACCGAACACACCGACGGCTACATGGGCTTTTTCCCGCCAGGCGGGATGCTGGATGCCTACACGCCGGAGGGCTATGCGAATGCGACTTTGACGGTTCCCTCGGTCGTCTTTCTGGCTGCGGTGGAGTGATCGTTTCCGGAGATCCCCGAAGGCGTTTTAGAACGCGGGGCCGGAATGCGCATCGGCGTGGAGGAACAAACCCGGCTGCGAGGATTGCTGGCTGGCATCATGGCGGGGATTGAGGATCCGGCTGGGCCTCTGGCTGGCGAGGCGGTGCGGAAGCATCTCGAACGCGATCTCTTGGAAGGATTTCTCAAATCCCTGCGCGGTGGCTGCGAATCCCTGGTTCCGAGCCCGGGGCTGCGCATCGAAAGGCGGCTGCGGCGTCTGCGGCAGGCTCGGGACTACCTCGCTGACCGCCTCCATCAGCCGGTTTCCCTGACGGACCTCTGCGGTAAGCTTGGGCTGTCCCGGCGAGGGGTGGAGTTGTTGTTTCAAGATTCGCTGGGAATCGGGCCGAGCGCGTTTATCCGGCACCAGCGGCTCCACGGCGTGCGGCGCGCGCTCCGGGCCGCCCCGCCGACTGCCGGAGTGGTAAAAGAATACGCACTCCAATGGGGCTTCTGGCACACGGGACATTTCTCCCGGGAATACCGCTCGCTCTTCGGCGAGAGCCCGAGCATGACGCTATCCCGACCGGCGGAGTCCTGAAATTACCTCTGCGATGAGCAGCCTATGGTGAGCATTGTCCCGCCCAACCGTCACGATCCCCGCTGGTGTGCACACCATCCAGCAATCCGCTCCATGTCCCGCTCTGGAAGTTTTTCGTCAGATCGAAGCGCGGATGAAAGCAAGGCGAGTGCGATCCACGATCTTGTGGCTGGCAAGGGGAGGCATTTCATCGAATCGGATCAAATGAATGGCCTCTCCACCCGCCCCGTTCACTTCAGCAGCGCGAGGATCGGCTGCGGCCAGATGCCGAAGACGAGGGTGGCGAGGGTGAGCAGGGCGATGCAGGCCTTGCTGATGACGGGCAGATTCACCTCCGCCTTTTGGCCGGGATTGGCCCACCACATGGCGCGGACGACATTGAGGTAGTAGTAAAACCCGGCCGCCGCGGCGATGAAGGCGACGCCGACACCGGCCCAGAGACCGGCATTCACGGCGAGCGAGAAGACGAGGAACTTGCCGATGAAGCCGGCGGTGAGCGGCACGCCGGTGAGCGCGGCTAACAGGACGGTAAGCGAGAGTGTGAGCAGCGGATTGGTTTTTCCGAGGCCGTTGAAGTCGGTGATGTTCTCGCCATCGCGTTGGATGCGGATCTGGGCGAGCACGAAGAACACGCCGAGCGTCATGATGAGATAGGTGGCGAGGTAGAAGGAAACGACCTGGCTGGAACTGAGAGAATCGGCGGTTTCGGAGGCACCGGCAGCGAGCGCGAGCAGGAGGAATCCGGCGTGGGCGATGGAGGAGTAGGCGAGCAGGCGCTTGAAGTTGGTCTGCGGAATGGCGGCGAGGTTTCCGAACAGCAGGGTGGCGATTGAGAGGATGATGAGGAGTTTCAGCACCGGACCGCGGGTGAGTTCGCTGGCGAGGAAGGGTTCGAGGAAACGAATCATCAGGATGAAACCGGCAGCTTTGGAACCGACTGAGAGGAACGCGGTGGTAGGAGTGGGTGCACCCTGATAGACGTCGGGAATCCAGACCTGCATGGGAACCGCGCCGATCTTGAAAGCGAGGCCGACCATGACCAGGGCGATGCCGAAGAGGAGAGAGATTGGAGATTGGAGATTGGAGATTGAGGATTGAAGATTGGCTAGGGACATCGTGCCCGTAGAACCGTAAACCCAGGCGATGCCATACACGAGGAAGCCGGTGCTCAGTGCGCCGAGGATGAGGTATTTCACGCCGGCTTCGAGCGAGCCGACGTTGCGGCGCATGTAGGCGACGAGGATGTAGAAGGTGACGGTGATGAGTTCTAGTGCGACGAAGGCTCCGGCGAGATCCTTTGCGGAGGCGAGCCACATCATGCCGGCGCAGGCGAAGACCGGCAGCGCGTAGAACTCGCCGGTCCCATTCTCAGAACCCGGATGTTCGGTGAAGCGGGCGAGGATCTTGCGATAATCGACCGACATCAGCACCACGAGCAGCGTGGTCACCAGTGCGAAGATTTTGTAGAAGCGGGCGAGGGGATCGAACTGATAGAAATTCCACAGCGGCCATTTGGCCCAAGCGGCCGCGGGCTTCGCTTCCGGTCCGATGGCGAGCGCGGTGAGCGCGAGGATCGCACCCAGGCCGATGGCGGCAAATACACCCACCCAGGCCTTGCTCTTTGTGGGAACGAAGGCTTCGGCCATCAGCAGAACGAGGCCGAGTGTGACGGTGAGAGCTTCTAAGTAGTAGGCGGGCATGGGAGAAAGTGGAAAGTGATCAGTGATCAGGGAAGATCACTTCAGCAAGTTGAGGAGGAGGTTCGGATAGAGTCCGACGGCGAAGAGCGCCAGCACCAGCAACATGACCGGGATGCGATCGGCGAGGGTGAGGTCTGCGGCGGACTCGGTGGATTTCACGGCCGGACCTTGGAAGATGTTCCGGTAGGCACGGAGCATGTAAACGGCGGAGATGACAACGCCCCAGATGGAGAGGATGCAGGCGATCTGCACGGGGCCGAGGCCGGCTGTGCCGTTGTAGGTCTTGAAGGCGGCGAGGAAGACGAGGACTTCGCCGGAGAAGTTGGCGAGGCCTGGCAGGCCGATGGAGGCCATGGCGGCGATGCCGAAGACGAAGGCGAGCTTGGGAGCGGATTTGGCGAGTCCGCCTAGATCGGATAGATCGAGTGAGCCGGTGTTGCGCTCGATGCGGTCGGCCAGGCCGAAGAGCAGGGCGATGGAAACGCCGTGGGCGAACATCAGCAGCACGGCGGCGGGCTGGGCGAGCGGGTTTTCCGGGAAGGCGATGAGCGCCGCGATGGCGAGGAAGATGTAGCCCATGTGCATCACGGACGAATTGCCGAGCATGGTATCGAGGCGTTTCTGCGAGATGGTGACGAGGCCGACCCACAGGATGTTGCCTAACAGAAGAACGAGCAGCGGGGTGAGCCAAGCGTTGAGGCCATCGGGAACCAGCGGGATGGCGATGCGGAGAAGTCCGTAGAGGCCGAATTTTTTCAGGACACCGGCATGCAGCATGGCGACGGGGGCCGGGGCGCTGGCATAAGCGGGCGCGGCCCACGAGTGGAAGGGGAAGAGCGAAACAAGCGTGCCGAAGCCGACGAGCAGCAGTGCGGCGATGCTTTTTTGTGACGCGGGATCGATTTGATCTTTCGCGGCGATCATCGCGGCGATGTCGTAGGTGCCGGTGAGGTTGGCGAGCCAGACGAGGCCGGCGAGCAGGATGATCGAACCGAGGCCGAGATAGATGGTGATTTTCCAGGCGGCTTCCTTGCGGTCGCCGCGGCCGAGCATGCCGATCATGAGGAAGGTCGGGATGAGGGCGAGTTCGTGGAAGGCGAAGAAGAAGAACAGATCGGTGGCGGCGAATGCTCCGAGCGCACCGCCGGAAATGAGGAGCGATGAGCCGAAGTAGAGTTTTTCTTTCCCTTCCGGAGCCTTGCCGGAAAGCACCGCGGCGAGGGTGACGATGACGGTGAGCAGCACCATGATGGCACTCATGCCATCGGGGAAGCCGAAGGCCAGATTCAGCGCGGGTTTCTCAAGCACGGGCAGCGAAAACGACCAGCATGAGCATTGCCATGTGAACGCGGCATAAGCGCCGAGCGCGAGATTCGCGGCAGACGCGCCGATCGCAGTGAGGCGGGCTGGCGCGCCTAGCAAAATCGCGATGAAGGCGATGATGGGTAGGAAAACGAGGAGGGCGAGCATGGGAAGAAGTGGAAAGTGATCAGTGAGCAGTGATCAGAAGAAGACGGTGAAGTAGATGACGAGGATCACGCCGAGGCCGAAGGCAAAGGAGTAGGCTTGGAGTTGACCGGACTGGAGCTTGCGGAAGAGATTGCCGGTGCTGGCAGCTCCGCGTCCGAGTCCGCCGACGAGCAGGCCGTTGATGAGGAGCTCGTCGAAGAAGTGGATGATGGCGGCGAAGGCATCCTGGAAATAGCGGACGATGAAGTTGTCGTAGATGCCGTCGATGTAGAAACGGTTGCGGAAAAGCGGGATGGAGAGCGGGTCCTTGTCCTTGCCAGAGTAGAGAAGGAATGCGGCACCTGCCCCGATGATGAGGGCGATGGCGGAAACCCAGAACAGGAAGTTGAGGTGAAACTCGCCCGCGTGCTCCGGCGTGGCGGGGGCGAAGGAGTGGACAAATCCATAGCCAGCGATCACTGCGAGGATGCCGAGAATGACAAGGGGCACAAACATCAGCGGACCCACTTCGTGCGCGTGGCCAGCGTTTTCGGATTTCGGCTTGCCGAGGAAGGCGACAATAAACAAGCGCGTCATGTAGAACGGTGTGAGCACGGCCACGAAGGCGGCGATCCAGAAGAGCAAGGGTTGTTTCTCGTGTGCGGCCTCGAGGATGAGTTCCTTGGAGAAGAAGCCGGAGGTGAATGGCACAGCGATGAGTGCGGCAAAGCCGGCGAAGAAAGTGATGCCGGTGATGGGCATCTTTTTGAGCAAACCGCCCATTTTCCAGATGTCCTGTTCGTGGTGGCAGGCATAAATCACCGCGCCGGAGCCGAGAAAGAGCAGCGCCTTGAACCACGCGTGGGTGAAGAGGTGGAACATGCCGGCCTCACCGGCGAGCAGGCCGACGGCCATGACCATGTAGCCGAGCTGCGAGAGCGTGGAATAAGCGAGGACACGCTTGATGTCGTCCTGCTGGGTGGCCATCAGCGCGGCGGCGAGGGCGGTGAATCCACCGATGTATGCGATGGTTGTGCCCGCAAATCCTTCGAATGCTTCGGTGCCGATGGAGAGTTGCACGCGGAAGAGCATGTAAACGCCTGCGGCGACCATGGTGGCGGCGTGGATGAGCGCGGAAACCGGAGTCGGGCCTTCCATGGCATCGGGCAGCCAGACGTGGAGGGGAAGCTGGGCGGACTTGCCGACGGCACCGCAGAAGATGCAGAGCACGGCGGCTGATAGAGTGGCGGTGGAAACGGCGGCCGGGATTTCCATTTCGGAAAATGCGAGCGTGCCGGTGATGCCCCACAGCATGAGGATGCCGATCATGAAACCGAAGTCCCCCACGCGGTTGCAGAGGAAGGCTTTTTTCGCGGCATCGGCGGCGGATTCCTTTTGATACCAGTGGCCGATGAGAAGATAGGAGCTGAATCCGACCAACTCCCAGAAGATGAAGGTCATGATGAAGTTGTTGGCCAGCACGATGCCGGTCATCGAGAACATGAAAAACGCAAGTCCGGTGAAGTAGCGGGCCTTGCCCTCATCGTCCTTCATGTAGGCCAACGAGAAGATGTGCACCAGCGCGCCGATGCCGGTGACGACGATCATCATGCCGGTCGAGAGGCGGTCGAGCTGGACGCCGATCTGGAGATTGAAGTCACCGATGGTCGCCCAGTTGAACGAATGGATGCCGGTTTTCCCGAGCAGCAGGAACGAAATCACCAGCGTGGTCGCGGCGGAGGCGGTGGATACCAGCGGGACGATGGCGCTCTTGCGGAGCACCAGCTGGCACGCCGCGGCTACGACGAGCGGGATGAAGAGGAGTATCCAGGCGAGGTTCATGGGATAGAGTGAAAAGTGGGCAGTGATCAGTGATCAGGAAGAATACTCAACCCTTGAGCGAGGTCAGCTCATCGGTGTGGATGGTTTGGCGGGTGCGGTAGAGGGCGACGATGATGGCGAGGCCAACGGCGACCTCGGCGGCGGCGACGGTGATGACGAAGAAGACGAGCATCTGGCCGTTGTAGTCGGGCAGGCCGTTGACGGTGTTGAAGCGCGAGAAGGCGACCAGCGAGAGGTTTGCAGCGCTGAGCATCAGCTCAAGGCACATGAAGACGACGATGATGTTCCGGCGCAGCACCACTCCCGCCAGGCCGATGGCGAAGAGCAGGCCGGAGACGAGGAGGTAGTCGTTGAGAGTGGCCATGATATGATGATCAAGATCTGTCTGATTCGTCCGATCCGACGGATTTTTTTGAAAGCGCCACGACGCCGATGGTGGCGACGAGGAGCAGGACGCCCAGGATCTGGAAAGGCAGGTTGTATTGGGTGAAGAGGGTTTGGCCGATGAGATGGACGTCCGGCAGGCGGCCATCCTTGAGGGCGGCGGCGATTTTTCCGCCTTGGTTGAAATGAGTGGCAGCCGCGGCGAGTGTATCCTTGTCGAGCGCGGGTGCGATCTTGTTGGGAGAGCGGGAAAGCACGCCGATGAGTTGGACGGCAAAAGCGATGGCCAGCCCGATACCGGCAACCAGCGAAGCCAGCCCTTTGGCGCGCTTCTGCTCGTCCTTGAGGTCGAGCAACATGATGATGAACAGGAACAGCACCATCACCGCGCCGGTATAGACGAGGATCTGGATCACGCCGACGAAGAAGGCGCTGAGGCCGACGAACAGCCCGGCGAGGCCGACGAAACAGGTGACCACCGACAGCGCGCTTGACACCGGGTTGCGGAACGCGATCACCGCCGCCCCGCCGATGAGCATGATGGTGGAGAAGAGCCAGAAGAGGTAGCTGGGCATTATTTCAGTTCATTCCATTTGTTGACGAGGCCGGTGCGGACGCCGCCGATCTCGTAGAGTTTCTTTTTGTCATGCACCATGTCGGCGCGCTTGAGGCCGGTGATGAGGTAGTCCTTGCGCAGGAAGATCGCCTGTTCGGGGCAGACTTCCTCGCACATGCCGCAGTAGATGCAGCGGATCATGTCGATATCGAATTCCTTCGGGCGCTTTTCCACTTTCGCCCATGGGTCGTCTGAGGGGATTTCGCTTGGGACGATCCTGATCGCCTTGGGCGGGCAGATGAACTCGCAGAGCTGGCAGGAAACACAGCGCTCGCGGCCCTGTTCGTCGGTGACCAGTGCGGGCGCGCCACGGTAGTATTCGGGCATGTGCTCGTCCCAGCGCTGCTCGGGAAACTGCATGGTCACACCGAGGCCGGAGGAGGCCATGGAATCCGCGCTGGCGGATTTGCCCAACAGCGACTTGACCGCATGGGTCATGGTGAGAATGAAGCCCTTGATGAGGGCTCCGAAGTAGATCTTCTCACCGAAGTTGAGCTTCGGGCGCTGGAGTTTGATGACGGCCATCGGGGAAGGGAGATTGGAAATTTGAGATTGGAAATCAGGTATCAGGCGCGCAGCGGTTTCGGGTGTTCCTCGGAAACTTTGGCAACCCAGATGATGGCGGCGGTGACGGCGATGAGCAGGACTGCGCCGATGCCGATGATGGCTGCGGTGAGTTCGGGCGCGGCAATGATGAGCGCGGCGAGGAAGACATTGATGAGGGCGGCCTCGAAGAAGATCACCCAACCGAGTTTCATGAGTTGATCGTAACGGAAACGCGGCACCGTCCAGCGGACGAGGATGAAGAACAGGATGAAGGCGATCAGTTTGGCGACGAAGATGCCAAGATGGATGAAGCCACCGAAGTGGAAGCCACCGATGTGGAAATCCGCGATGTATTTGTCCAGGCCGAAGCCGAGCGACCAGCCGCCAAGGAAGAGGGTGACGATGAGCGCCGAGCCGATGACCATGGCGGCGTATTCACCCATGAAGAAGAGTGCGAATTTCATCGACGAGTATTCGGTGTGGTAGCCGCCGACGAGTTCGGTCTCGCACTCGGGAAGGTCGAAGGGCATGCGGTTGGTTTCCGCGAAGATGGAAATGGTGAAGATGATGAAGGCGATGACGGCCGGGATCCAGAACAGCGCGGTTTGCAGATCGGGCAGGCCGAGGCTGCCATTTTGCCAAAGCGGAAGAAGCAGCCAGCCGTGGTCAGCCTGGTGCTGGACGATTTTGCCGAGGTTGAGTTCGCCAAAATAGAGCAGCACCGGAATGATCGAAAGACCGAGGGCGATTTCGTAGGAGATCATCTGCGCGGTGGAGCGCACGCCGCCGATGAGCGGGTATTTCGAGTTGGACGACCAACCGGCCAAGGTGATGCCGTAAACTGTGAGCGAGGAGACGGCGAAAACAAACAGCGGGCCGACATCGAGATCCGCGATGACGAGATTTTCCTTGTGGCCGAAGAGGGTGATTGGCGAGCCGAAGGGCACCACGCAGACGGTGATGAGCGC
>CAXNHR010000080.1:0-10833 GCA_964202135.1 Luteolibacter sp.
TCCGGACGGAAGTTATGTCCCCATTCGGAAATGCAGTGGGCTTCGTCGATGGCCACCATCGCGACGTTGAGTTTTTTAATGCGCTTGCGGAACGCCTCGTTGGCGAGCCGCTCGGGGGCGATGTAAAGCAGCTTGATGGCACCGCTTTCGAGCTTTTCGTAAAGTTCGCGCAGTTCGTCCGCGCCGAGCGTCGAGTCCAACCGCGCGGCGGCGATGCCCTTGGCGGTCAGCGCGTCCACCTGATCCTTCATCAGCGCGATCAGCGGGGAAATCACCAGCGTGGGCCCTTCCAGCAAGAGGGCGGGAAGTTGATAGCAGAGCGATTTCCCGCCGCCGGTTGGAAAAACCGCCAATGCCGGCCGGCCGTCGAGAAGGGCGCGGATCACCGGTTCCTGCCCGTCGCGGAATGCGTCGAATCCAAAATGCTCGCGGAGCGTTTGCAGCATGACTGCGGCCATCCTGCGGAACGGAAGGGCGCGCCGCAAGTCCGTGCCTCCGGGCACAATCGCGCTTTGAAAGACCATCCGCTCTTGAGGCTTGGCTTTCCCGCGCCAATGTTCACAAAGAAACCATGTTCAGCGCCAGCAAGCTCACACCGGAACAAATCGCCTCCCTCAAGCAACGCGCCGCCGAGGGCGCGTCGATGTCCGATCTCCAGCGCCACCTCAAGGACGAGTTCGGATTTTCCCTCACCTACATGGACACCCGTTTCCTGATCCTCGATCTCGGTATCGAGCTGATCGAGGAGCCCAAGGAGCCCGAAAAAAAGGAGGAGGAGAAACCCGCGCCTGTGCCCACCGGGAAGGTTACGACCACCATGGACACGCTCACCCTGCCCGGCGCGCTGGTCAGCGGAAAGGTCACCTTCAGCGATGGTGAGACCGCGATTTGGATGCTCGATCAAACCGGCCGCCCGGGGCTGGATCCGGACACCCCCGGCTATCGCCCGAGCCAGGAGGACGTCATGGAATTCCAAGTCCAGCTTCGCGAGTTGATCCAGAAGAGCGGGCTTTGAGCGCTCTGCTATCGCCATGGATGGTCCCCGGTATCGCACGCAGCTCCGGCCCGCAGCCTTGAATGCGCGCAAGAGCCGCCTCTTCAAACGCGGACTGCCGGCATTGCTCGCGGGGCTTTTGCTGCTGGTGGCCGTTGGCCTTGCCATCCGCAAGCCAAGGCTCGCCCCGGATGAACCGGCACCCGCAAGTCCACCTGCATGGGTTTCGCAGCTCGCCGAAACCCGCGTCGAGACCGCCATGACCAAGCTCGATCAAGGCCACCCCGATGAAGCGCTCGCACTGATGGTTTCCGCACTCAAGGCGGATCCCGGTGCCGCCGATGCCCGCGCTCTGGCGGAAAAAATCCTGCGCGAGACGACATGGCATTTCCCGGTAATCACCATCGCGCATCCGCTGCCCATCGACCGCATCGGGTTTGCCGCGCCATCGTCCTTGTGGGTAAGTCTCGCCGGAAATTCCAACACCACCGTGCGTTGGAATCTTGAAACCCTGCGCATCGAAAGCGTGCTTTTCCCACTGCCAGACACCGAAACCCGCAGCTTGGTAATGGATTTATCCCACCGCCGCATGGTCGTCGAGCGTGCGGGCATCATCCTGCTTTGCGACGCCCAATCCCTCAAGCCCATCAAGGATCTCGGAGCGCTGCCGGATTTTACCACACCATCGTCGGTCATCGTCTTCTCCGCGGATGGCCTGCTCATGGCGCATCCGGCGCTTGTTTCCACCCCAGACGAATCGCTGGTCTGGCACCTGCGCGATGCGGCAACCGGTGAAATCCTGCGCTCCTCCGAGCGCACCGATGCGTCCGCCGCCCGGCCGCTCACCGCGTTTCTCGACCGCCGCGCACTGCGCGTCCTCCATGCGGACGGCAGCACCTTGGAAATTCCTGTCTCGCCGGTGGATCCGATCACCCACACGCCTGCCAGCGGAAAAACCGCGCTGCAACACGCGCAGTTTGCCGCAAATGGCAAAGCGGCGCTGGTCCTGATCAATCACGGGCCGCACCAGGCACCGGAATTGATAATCATGCCTGCTGATGGCCATGACGATGGTTCCTTGCAGCCTGCCGCGCTGTTGGAACGCTTTCCATGGAACCACCATCCCGGAATCTGGACCGGCCTGCTGCGCGATGCGCCAAGCGCGCCGCTCGCGGTGGAGGGAAGCCGATTGAATCTCGTCAACGGATCTCACGCGCCATTTCACACCACTTCACCGATCACCGCCGTGGCCGCCGGTGGCACGCTGCGTCTCGTGGGCGAAGCAAACGGCAAGCTGGTGATCCATCAACTGCTGCCTGCCCTTGGTTTGTCAGATGATGCATCGATCGCACCGGAATCCGCCGCTTCCGCTGCCATCGGCGCGTTTGAAAATCTAACAACCGCGCTTGCCGGGCTGCGTCACGACGAGTCGAACCGCAACTTCATCCGGGTGGCGGCGGACGAACGGCTGCGATTGTGGAAAGACTGCGATTTCGATGCGCTCCGCAGCTTGTTTCCACGCCTTGATTTCAGCCCGCTGCTTGTCCTGCGGGACACCATTTCACCGCGCACAGCGGAGCCCTCAGCCCTGCAGCCATTGCAAGAGCGGTTCGCCCGCGCGGATTCCAGCCATCCCGACGCCGCAAGTTCCAAGGCCGCCAAGCTGGCCACGGCGCTTGAGTCGGTGCGGCCCGAATGGATCGAGGAATGCCTTGCCACTGCAGACGATCTGCCGCCGCTTCTGCGCAAGCTCGCGGTTTCGCGCATCGCCTGGCTGGAAGGACGCAAGGCGGACGCCCTCGCGGGCTGGCCGGAGGTTTTCCCGGATCTCGCCCAAGTCCGCCTGCGTGAGGATTGGGATGGTTGGGAGCAGGCTGACTTCAGCCAAGCCATGGAAAAACTCCGCCTCTGCGTGATCGAGGAAATTTCCGCGCTCGAACTGCCGGAAAACCCCAATCCCGAGCAGATCCAGGCCATGATCGGGCGCCTGACAGATCCCGAAACCCTTCGTTCGGTAGGTCGCCCGCGTTTGGCGCATGCCTGCCTCAAGGCCGCGCTCGCCCTAGTGTCAATCACTGGCGAGGCCGAGGCTGCGCTCAAGCTCGCAATGCTCGCTGGCAATCTCGGCGCGCCCACGGAACCCTGCCTGCGGGCCGAGGCTCTCGCGCTCGGAGCTCTCGGTGACCATCAGAAAGCCCGCGACCGATGGGTGCGCCTGCTCACGGAACATCCGGTGGAAACCCATCAACCTGCCGACTACGCCGAAGCGGCCTACACCGCATTCGAAACTGGGGATCCCGGCCAAGCCATGGAAATCCTCACCACCGGCCTGCACCGCTTCCCGGCCGATGCGGATTTCGCCCTGCGCGCCGGTTGGATCGCGCTGCTTACCGGCAATCCCGACCGCGCCTACCGCTTTCTCCTCAATGGCCGCGAGACCGGATTTGCGCCCGCCAAACTCGAAAATGCCACCGCCCTGCTTGCCATCGCCGCAGTTCAGGTCGGCTCCATCGACGACGCTGCGGTTTTCCATCAGGAGCTCATCGACCTCAATCCGGCATGGCAGGATCCGGCAACCATCGAAGAACTCGAATGGCCCGAAGAACTCAAATCAAGCCTCCGCCAGCTCACCTGGTAAATCGCGTCGCAGCGCATGCCCTGTGGATTCCTCCACTGCCAGATTCACAAAATTTCGCCTTGCGCCCGATCCTGCCCATGATATTTCCACAGCCCTGAGCGCGTGGGGGGGGCCCTCCCGCAATTCCAAAGCCTCGGTAGCTCAGTTGGTAGAGCAGTTGACTCTTAATCAATTGGTCCTTGGTTCGAGTCCAAGCCGGGGTACCCACTCTTAAAATCAACAACTTAGGGAGCCGAAAGGCTCCCTTTTTTGTGCCTTGAAATGACCGGCTTCCGGCAGTTTTCCGGCAATTTTGAACCTGACCGTTACGCCCTGGCCTCGTCTCGGCCGCCGGGAACGTCCTTGGGCATGAGCATGCGTGGATCACCACGAGGTGGTGCTAGCGCCTTCACGGGGTCTGTTGGCTGGCCCCAGCGCATCGCGCGGGCCGGGATGACGGTATCGATGCCCGCTGCCTTCATTTCCTCGAACTCCTTGGCCCACTGGTTTTCATCCCAGTTGAGCAGGTGTTCGTCCTGATGGGTGCGGATCGAGAAATCGACAAAGGTTCCGGTAATTTTGGCGTTCATGTATGGGATATGGGAAAAACGATCGAGCCATCAGATGGCGCGGATGGATTCGCGCAGGATCAACTCCGGGCGGATGGCGGTCTGGCGCGCGTGGTCGCGCGGGTTGCGGGTCAGCGCGAGCAGGCGCTGCAGCGCCTGTTGCAGGCCCTCGGGAATCGGCTGGCGGACGGCCGACCATGGCGGGCGCATCAAGCGCGCGGCTTCCGTGTCATCGATTGCGATCACCGAAACATCCTGTGGCACGCGCAGACCGCGGGCGGCGAGGGTTTCCGCCACCACGGCGTGCATCAGGCCGCCCGCGACAACCAGGGCGGTGGGGCGTTTTTTGCTGCCTAACAGATCGGCCAGGGGGCCATCGGTGATGGTGGCATCCCATTCGGCGCGAATCACCTCAAGCGTGCCGGTGCCGGCTTCGGCGATGGCGCGGCGGCAGCCGGTTTCCCGTTGCTCCTCGTGGCGGGTGTGCAGCGGAGCCGGCAGCACCAGAGCGATCCGGCGGTGGCCATAGCGCAGCAGGAGTTCGGTCGCCTGATGCGCACCGGCTTCCTGATCGATCCAAAACGCATTCAGCGCCGGGTTGTCCGGCTGCGCGAAAAACGAAACCAGTGGCGTGGACGTTGCCCGCACGGAATTCAAAAACTCCATGCATGGCGGCGTGAAGCCAATAATCAGCACGCCGTCTTGCGAGCCGCCGCCGTTGATCAACTCCTTCGCATGGGCGTCATCCGCTCCCGAGAACGGATGGAACTCGATTTGCAGTTTGAACTTCATCTCCGCCGCGGCGGATTGCTCGGCGGCCAGCGCGCGCATCATCTCGGCCACCACGAAATCCCCCGGAAAGACACCGGAGCAGTCGAAGACCACCGTCAGGCGCTTCACTGCTGGGGGCGCTGCGGATGGCGGACCGGCCACACAAGCACCCGTCCGGCTACGCCGGATCAGGCGTTCCGCCACGAGTTCCTCCAGCGCGCGCCGCACCGGGCTGCGGCTCACCTTGAACTGGCGGCACAGTTCGTTTTCCGACGCCAGCGGATCCCCCGGGCGGAGTTTGCCGCTCATGATCGCCTGTCGCAGCCGCGCGGTGATTCCGGCATGTTTGGAAGAAGAGGCGAGCAGTGTGGTGCGGGGCATGGGAAAAGAGCGGTGTTTTCCAAAGAAAAGAACATGTTCGAACATGTCTAAAAACCTGTCGAGCGCAAAAAATCCCTGCGATCCGGTGGTGCGGGGGAGGACGTGGGAAATTCCACTTGCGGAGGAAACGATCCGGCGGAGTTTGCGGGTCTATGAAAATCCGAATGATCCTGGGTGTCTTGTGGGCTTGTGTGTTTCCGGCGGCGGCGGAGCCCGCGTCCAAATCCTCCGGCCCGAAGAAGGCCGCGCCAGCCGCGGCGCCGGAATACCGCAGCGAGTCGCCCTTGCCGCAGGGTTGGCCGGAGCCGGGGCCCTTCGGCCAGGTAGTGCGCAAGAAATATCCGGCCTACCGGGCGGCGTTCACTCCCACATCCAGCGCCAACGGCGGTTTCTGGAAGCTCTTCAAACACATCGAGCGCAATGGGATTCCGATGACCGCGCCAGTGGAAATGAAACTCGATGCCAAAGGAACCGAAGCCTCGGAAATGGAGGAAATGGCGTTTCTTTATCAGACTCCGGAAGTCGGTAAAACCGGCGCGGATGGCGAGCAGGTGGAAGTCCGCGATGTGCCTGCACGCGAAGCGCTGAGCTACGCATGGCAGGGAGCGCGCAGCAAGGCGGCCACCGCCCGGGCTCGGCAGGCGCTCGATGCGGAACTCGTAAAGCAAAACCTCAAGGCCAGTGGCTACCGCTTGCTGGGATACAACAGCCCCTTCGTGCCACCGGCCAAACAAACGCACGAGTTGCAGGCGCTGATCCGTTAGATGTGATTGCATCGAATTGCTCCGCACGCTGCCCCGGCGGCGCGCGTCCGTGGCATCAATTTGGTGCCAAAGTCGTCAGAAACCCGCTTGTCAGACCCGCAGGAATTGCTTGGGGAGCGGACCACCTTGTCACGCGCGAGGTGGCTGTTTGCACGCAATCCCCGATCAAGGCACTGCA
Source organism: Luteolibacter sp. (assembly GCA_964202135.1). GTDB lineage: Bacteria > Verrucomicrobiota > Verrucomicrobiia > Verrucomicrobiales > Akkermansiaceae > Luteolibacter. The sequence continues at coordinate 6,275 of CAXNHR010000080.1, forward strand.
CTTCGGCTACTTTGCCAAAGTTCTGATCCTTTCGTGTGTTTCGTAGTTTGAATTTCAGCTTTCGGGTATATGAAAGCCGCCATGGCCGCCTCCAAAACAACCAAAGACCCGGCAATCCGGCTGATCCTGATCGAAGATCACGCGGATTTCCGCGAATCGGTGGCAATGGTTCTGGAGGAACGCGCGCATTACCAATGTGTCGGCAGTTTCTCCACGATGGAAGACGCGCTGGAGGCGATCCGTGGCGGATTGGTGGCGGACCTCGTGCTCTCGGATCTCGGACTACCCGGCATGAGCGGCATCGCAGGCATCCGCAAAATCCGCGAGTTACTGCCCGAGGCGCGCGTGCTGGTGCTCACCGCCTTCACCGACAAGGCGAAGGTTTTCTCCGCGTTGGAAGCCGGCGCGCACGGCTATCTGGTCAAGGCCGGCAGCGCCTCGCGCCTGCTCGAAACGTTGGAAGAAGTGCTCGCCGGCGGGACACCGCTCGATCCGAAAATCGCCGGCATGATCCTGCAAACCTTCCGCCAGCTCAGCCCGATCCCCGAAGCCGAGGCGCTTTCCGCCCGCGAATGCGAGGTGCTGCAGCTCTCCGCCAAGGGCCTCACCCGCAAGGAAATCGCCGATGATCTGAAGCTCAGCGAGCACTCGGTGACCGAATACATCAAGCGCAGCTTCGACAAACTCCATGTCCGCAGCCTGCCGGCCGCCGTCAGCGAGGCGATCCGCCGCGGATTTCTCGATCTCTCGTGATCCCGGCCGCTGTCCCATGATTTGGGGACATGACAGATCCCGGGTTTTTCCCCAAAGTCGCCCGCGTCGAGGGGAGAGGTCCCCGGTTTCAAATTGTTTCATGACAAAAAACGGGTCGCGCGGGGGCGCGGCCCTTTTTTGTTGGCCGGATGCCTATGGGCCGGAACTATTTCATCTGCTGGATGGCCTCGCAAACGGCGGGGAAAATCTGTCGCTTGCGGCTGACCACGCCGGGCGCGTGGAACAGGGTGTCGTCCTTGCGCTCGAAGGGCAGCTTGGCCAGCGCGTTTTCCGGGCCGATGGCCAGAATCATGCTGTGATGCAGCGCGACATCGGTGACGGCCAGAACTGATAGATCGTATTTGCGGGAGTTGTGAAGCTCCTTGAGCACCGCTTCCAGTTCCTCGCGGCGGGCGGCGAAGCCATGCAGGTCGCGCTCCTCGACCTGGGAAATGCTCACGTTCATGCCCTGCTCGGTGAACTCCTTGCGGTCGGCGTTGAGGATTTCATCGGGCGTGCCGTTGGCGATCAGCGAGCCGACGGCGAAGAATTCCTCGGTGAATTGTTTCGCGTCCACGCCGGCCACGCCGGTCAGCCAGGTGAGCATCTCGCGGTCCAGCAGCGTGGTCGTCGGCGAGGTGAGGCACAGAGTGTCGGAAACAATGCCCGCACACAGGCACATCGCCACGCCCGGCTGCGGCATCAGGCCGCGGTGGAAATACTTGCGGCCGACCAGCGTGCAGGTGGAGCCGACGGGCTCGTTGAGGTAGCGGATCGGCTCGCGCGAAACGAGGTCTCCCGCGAGGCGGTGGTGATCGATCACCTCCACCACTTCCGCTTCCTCCACGCCATTGATGGCCTGTGCGTATTCGTTGTGATCCACCAGCGCGAGGCGGATGCGCGGCGGATCGACAAGGTCGGATTTGGAAATGACGCCCATCATCCTGCCCACGCCATGATCGAAGACTGGGAACAAATCCTGTTCGGACGAGGCCAGCAGTTTGCGCAGCTTGGAGACCGGTTCGTTCTGGCAGACGGTCTCGAAATCACGCTCCATGACGTGGCGCACCGTGCGCGAACAGCGGATGAGCGTGGAGGCGCTGGCCGTATCCTGGGCGCAACGCAGCAGGAAAACACCGCGGGCCATCGCGAAATCGCGGATTTCCTGGGAGACCGCGTTGCCGCCGGTGACGAGCAGCGCGCGCGCGCCGAAATCGATCGCGGCGCGCTGGACAATCGGGCGGTCGCCGCAAATCACCAGGAACTGGCCGTTGTTTCCCTCTCTCCTGGCCTGCTTGAGGCGGCCCTCCACGGTTTCCTGCGACGAGGCTCCGACCAACAGAATCAGGTCTTCCTCGGATTCGGGCAAGGGACCTTCCACACCGAGACTTTCGGCCTGCAGGGTGGCGGCAAGGTGGGACAAGGAAGCGTGCACCGTGCGCACGCTCAGCCCCTCGGTATCCGCAGGCAGCAGCAGGCGGAGCAGGTCGAAATAGCGGAGAATCCCGCAAAGATCGCCATTCTCATCCTCGACCGGGACGCAGCGGATTTCCGCAGCGAGCATGCGCCGGTAAGCGGTCAGGAAAGTGTCGGACGGGGCCACCTTGATGACTTTCCTGTGGCAGATCATGCCGGCATTGGTGCGGATGTCGGTAATGAGCACGGGCGGTTCCAGCCCGGCCCGCTCGAGCACCCATTTCGTGCGCTGTGAGATCTCGCCGCAACGTGCGGCCACCGCGTCGCGCTCCTCGCCCGTGATCCGCAGCAAGGCCGCGTAGCCGATCGCCGAGCAGATGGCGTCCGTATCCGGATTCTTGTGACCGATGACGTAAAAGGGTGGCATGGACATGGATTAGGGAAGGGGAAAGGCAAAGACTGTCAGGGCCGCGGATTCCACGCAAGCCTGCGTTCAAGCTCATCCGCACTCATTTCAACCAACCTACAACGTCGTGCGGGATCAATCCTCAGTGGCAAACACCCCGAATAGGGTTTGTCGGGAGCCTCGCCTCGGCTGGCCCAAAAATCGGGGGAATCGTCAATCGATTGCAGGGCAATGGGCAATTCATTCCGGCAGTGCGGGGGGCGGCCACGCTCACAGCCACTTGAGCTTCCGGAAGAGGATCAACTGGCCGATGGCAATGAACAACATGAAAGCCATGATGCCGAGGTAGCCGTAGGGGTGGTAGAGCTCGGGCATGTTGAACGGGAGTTTTTCCCCGGTCGCGGTTTCCGGCGCGAAATTCATGCCATAGATGCCTACCATGAAAGTCAGCGGAATGAAGATGGCGGTGATGACGGTGAGCACGCGCATGATCTCATTGGTGCGCATGCCGACGCTGGAGTGATAGAGCTCCATCAGCGAGGCGGTGAGCTCGCGGTGGCTCTCCACCAGGTCCATCAACTGCACGCTGTGGTCGTAACAATCGCGCAGGAAAACCTTGGTGGGCGCGGTGATGAAACCGGATGAATCGTGCAGCATCGAGTTGACCACATCGCGCAGCGGCCAGACGAGGCGGCGCAGGTGGGTGAGCTGGCGGCGTTGTTCGTGGAGCGTGAGCACCATTCCGCGGGATGGCTTTTCCAACAGCCGGTCCTCCAGATCCTCGATGGCGCCGCCGAGTTGTTCGAGCGCGGGGTAATAGTGATCGATGATCGAGTCCAGCAGGGCATAGGTCAGGTAGTCGGCGCGGGACTTGCGGATGTAGCCGCGCCCGGCGCGGATGCGTTCGCGCACGGGATCAAAGACATCATATTCGCCCTCCTCCTGCACGGTGATGAGGAAATTCCGACCGAGGAAAAAGCTGACCTGCTCGCTGCACAGCATGCGCTCCTTGTCCTGATAGACCATTTGCACGCAGATGAAAACATAGTCGGCGGTCAGCTCGATTTTGGGACGCTGCCCGGTGTTGAGCACATCCTCCAGTGCCAGCGGATGGAGGTTGAAGCGCCCGCTGAGGAAATTGAGTGCCTCCACATCGCCGAGGCCGTCGATGTTGATCCAGGTGACCTTGCGGTTGTCCAAATGATCCGCCAGCTCGCGGATGTCGGAGATTTCGCGGTCCTCCACGCCGTCCTTGTCATACTCGATGATCCGGATGACTGGCTTGTTGCCCCGGCCGTCCACCAGATGGGGGATCAGCGTGGCAGGCGAAGATCCCGGCGGGCCATGGCGCTTGGTGAACATAAGCACAGTGTAGGGCATCGCGTCCCGCTGGCAAGCCAGCCGACGGCGGCCATAGCAATCAATCGACATTGAGCACCTGGCCGGAGTGGATCAGGACGGGATGGAAATTTCCCGTGGATATGCAGCAGTTATCCGCGACTCTACCATGGAATTCAGGATCATGCTGACTAAAGTCCGCGCTCCGTGAGGGGCGAAATCGATGTGCGGAGAATGATTTTCCAGCCGCAAAAAATTTGCAAGAAACGGCTGATGCCCGAAGTAAAGGATGTCGAATTTTCATCATGAAGCCATCAACGAGCCCCCTCCAGAAGCACAGCGCGCCTCCCGGCCGGCATGTGGCCATCGCCAAAGTCCTCGCCCTTGCGGGCCTGCTGCTGAGCCCGCCACACGCGCAGTGCCGCGACTTCTCGATCTTCCAGCGCGAAAACATCGCCGCGTGGTGCATCGTGCCATTTGACTCGAAACAGCGTGGACCGGTCGAGCGGGCGGAAATGCTCAATCGCCTTGGCATCACCAAGCTCGCCTACGATTGGCGCGCCGAACACATCCCGACCTTCGATGCGGAAGTGGAGGCGATGAAGGCCCACGGAATTGAAATTTCCGCATGGTGGGTCTCCGCCGC
>CAXNHR010000081.1:0-10595 GCA_964202135.1 Luteolibacter sp.
GCAAATCTTCATCCCATCGGTCCCCGCGGCCGGTGGGATTTTTTTGTAGTGCGCTCAAAAGATTTCCATCCTCACCCCATCTGCTAAGCATCCATCAGGCATGAGCGGATGGAACGAACAAACCCTGCGAACGGCAGCTTCCTGGAAGGCCTTCAAGGAAGGCAAGGCGCTGTTTGAAAGCGGTGCCGTCACCGAGGCAAAATCCAGCGACAGCGGCTGGCGCGGCACCTTAGCCAGCGGCAAGCGGCCGCTGCGCGTAAGCGTGATCGTAAAATCCGCCACCGATCTGGAAACCCGCTGCCCATGCCCGGAAAACCAGTCGAGCGGCGCATTGTGCGGCCATGCCGTGGCGGCCGGACTCGCGGTCCTCGCCGGTGTCGCGACCAGCCCGCCGCCATCCGCAGCGGCAAAACCGGTGCCCAATCCACCGCTCGAAATCCTGCTGCCCGCCCGCTGGCGCGAGGCGCTCACCCGCGGCAAACTCGCCGCCACCATCAGCCATTCACCCCGCACCCCGCCGGATGATGCCGACCTCCGCTTGTCCGCCTGGCTCGCCGCCGCCCAGGTGGCCGCTGGACCGAGCCTGCATCTCTCGCTGGATGCCGAACGCTGCGCCTCGTTCCTCGACGCCATCGCCGGACACAGCGCCGTTTTTACCGGAGCCGACCGGGCACCGCTCGTGGTCAGCACCGGCCACCGGATTCCGCTGGCCGCGGCCGCGCTGATTGATGGCGAAGTGCGCCTTGTTCCCGCCACAAAACCCGGCGACTGGATGGAAATCGGCGGCGGCCTCTGGCAAGTCGGAGAGGATTTCCTGAATCGCGCGGGGAGCGGCAGCATGCCCGCGGCCATGTCCCGCGCGCTCAGCAATCTCTCCAACGCCGAAACCGTGACGCTGCCAGTTCAAGCACTGCTCACCCACTTGGATGCGTGGCAGGACTGGCTGTCCTTTCCAGACGATTGCTGGCTGGAATCGCTCCATTTTGTTCCTGCCGCGGCCCATTTCGAACTCACACTGGAGGGATCGCTGCAAAATCTCGATATCCGCCTCCGCGTCACCCACGCCGATGCGCCACCCGTCGCTCCAGGACTTGGCGTGCTGCCAAATCTGCCGCGCCTATGTGGCCAAACCTGCGAAGTTCGCGATCTCGCCGCCGAAGAACGGGCGGTCAAAAAACTCGAAAACGCCGGATTCGAGGTTCTCGACCGAGCTACCGGCACCTGGGCCCTGCGCGGCGAATCCGCGATTCTCACTTTCCTCTCCCAGACCCTGCCCGGTCTGCGCAAATCCTGGACAATCATCGAAGGCACCCGCTTCGCCCACGCTCACCAGAAGCTCGCCATCGTTTCACCCCAAATCGATATCCTCGGCTCCGGCGAAGATTGGCTGGGCTTCGACGTTTTTTTTCAAACAAGCGACGGAATCCGAGTCCCGCGCGAACAAATCCAACAACTGCTCCGCAGTGGCAAGCGCAGTGGAAAGATCGCCGGCGGTCGCCAAGTGGTGATTTCCAATGACATGGCCGACATCATCGGGCCGCTTTTCTCCGAGCTCGATTTGCAGCAAAAAAGCGGCCACTACGAAGCCTCGGCTCGTTCGGGCGAGGTCGTTTTGGAAATCCGGAAAAAAATCCAGAACTCTCTGGAAACCGATGAACCCACTGACTTGTTCACTTATTCACAAGCGGCCACCTTGCAGGCAACTCTTCGGCCTTACCAGGAACGTGGCAGCGCCTGGCTGCTCGACCGTGCACAACGTTTCGGCGGTGCCTTGTTGGCCGATGACATGGGCCTCGGGAAAACCCTTCAGGCAATCGCCATGTCTGAAAACCTGTTCAAGCTCGATGAGGATGACTGCGGCAATGTTCTGGTGATTGCCACCGCCTCACTGCTGGGCAACTGGCGGGCGGAATTCGGCCGCTTCGCGCCGCAGCGCGGGGTGCGGATTCTTCACGGCAGCAGCCGCGATCAGGAACGCGAAAAGCTCAAACCCGGGGAAGTGGCAATCACCAGTTATGGCACACTGGCCCGCGATCTGGCGTGGCATCTCCGGCGCGATTACCGGGCGGTGGTGGTGGACGAGGCCAGCCTGATGCGCAATCCGGACACCGATCACGCAAAGGCAGTGGCCAAGCTCCGCACCCGCCGACGGATCGCCCTGACCGGCACTCCGGTCGAGAATGGCGTGCGCGATTTGTGGTCGATCTTCCGTTTCATCCAACCCGGCTGGCTCGGTGGGCGCGACGAGTTTCGCGAGCGCTACGAAGCCCCTCTCTCCAGCGGCGAAACGGCGGCGGCGGTGATGGAACGCCTGAAACTCAAGATCTCCCCTTTCCTGTTGCGCCGGACCAAGGAACAGGTCGCCCCGGAACTGCCATCCAAACTCTTCATCGACGAATTCTGCGATCTCAGCGCCGACCAACAGGCGGTTTACCGCGATCTGCTGACCGAAGGCCGGAAACAAGTGGAATCCATCGCCGACTCCGGAAATCCCGGTGCCGCCCGGATGCGCATGCTCACCGCCCTGTTGCGGCTGCGCCAGACTTGCTGCGATCTGGCCTTGCTCGGAAACGAGCGCTTGAACCAACTGCCGCCCGCGCGCCGCTCGGCGAAGATCGAACGCCTGATGGAGTTGCTGGATGAGGCCGTGAGCGGTGGCCACCGGGTTTTGGTGTTCAGCCAGTTTCAGAAGCAATTGCTCGAAATCGAGACCTGCGTTTCCGGGCGCGGCTGGGACTGCCTGAGACTCGACGGACAAACCCGTAAGCGCCACGAGATGGTCGAAAAGTTCCAACACCCGCAGGGTCCGCCGGTGTTTTTAATCAGCCTCAAGGCCGGCGGCTACGGGCTCAATCTCACTGCTGCGGATATCGTGATCCACTTCGACCCGTGGTGGAATCCGGCGGCCGAGGCGCAGGCCACCGACCGCGCCCACCGCATCGGCCAGACCCGGCCGGTGACGGTCTATCGCCTGCTCACCCGCGGCACGGTGGAGGAACAGGTTGTGCGCCTGCAGGCGAAAAAACGCGAACTGGCCGCCGCGATCGACGAATCGGGCACGAGCGACGCACCGGGCTGGAGCATGGAGGAACTCAAGTCGTTGATTGCAGGATCTCGCTGAGCGGCATGGCATCTCTCCGCGCTTGCAGTGGCGGGTTAGTGCCGCGAGACTCCGCGCCATGTTCACCCCGAAGTGGAAACAGGAAACGCTGCACCTCGTCAAAGGCGCGCGGAAATTCGTCCATTACAAGCGAGACCTGCTCAAGCCCGGGCAGGTCGAGGAAATCGAATCCCGCCGCAACGATCTGCTGGCCGCCATCAAATCCGGCGACCGCCCGCGCGTCGATGAGGCGTCCAAACAACTTCGCGCGGCTTGTGAAAACTCGCTGCCCAGCGAGAAACCCGTCGGCTGGCTGGAGGAAAACGTCGAGGTCATGTTCGTGGCCATCGTCATCGCGCTCGGCCTGCGCGCTTATTACCTCCAGCCATTCCGCATTCCCACCGGCTCGATGCAGCCCACGCTCAACGGCATCATCGGCACGCCGCTGGCCAAGGATGACTGGCCGTCGTTTCCCCAGCGCATGCTGGAAAAGGTCCTGCGCGGGCGTTCGTATGTCCGGGTCGTCAACGACCGCGACCGCCAGTTGGCCGTCACACCGCAGGGCCGCGCGGACATTCGCGATGTGCAGATGATGCATTTTTTCAGCCGCTCGCAGATTCATTTCACCGATTCCAAACCACTGCGCTTGCCCGCTCCGTCCACACCCTGCACGCAGATCGGCCTTGCAGATGCCATCAGGCTGGCCGGCATGAACGGCGGCAGACTGCCGGCCGGCACTGTCATTTGCGAAGGCACCATCGATTCCGGCGACCTCGTGCTGGTGGACAAGTTTTCCTATCACTTCCGCAAACCGAAACGCGGCGAGGTGTTCGTGTTCGACACCCTCGGCATCCGCGGCATCCACGAGCGCAGCGGCGAGCAGGCGGCAGGCTCGCATTACATCAAGCGACTCTGCGGCGTGCCGGGCGACACGCTCAGCATCCAATCGCCGAACCTGCTCATCGATGGCAGGATCGCCAGCGAGCCCGGCATCCAGCGCGTGATCCGCGGCGAGGGCGCCTATCATATCAATCCCAACGGCTACGTGCCCGCCGATCCGCGCGAGCTGATGGGACGTGGAAAAAACATTTCCCAATACCTTGCCAAGCCCAGCGATGCACTCACTCTAACCGCCACCGCACGCCCCGGCATGCGCGAATACGCCGCGCTGGGAGACAACACCGGCAATTCGCTCGACTCCCGCTATTGGGGCCCGGTCAAGGAATTCAACCTGGTGGGTCCCGCGCTCTTTGCGTTGTGGCCCGTGACCACCGGCCACTGGGGATTCATCCGTTAGAATGCGCCGTGTCGGATGCCCAACAGATCACCCGCCGCGCGAAGTCCAATCTGGCCTTCGCCCTGCGGATCCTGCCGCCCGAACGGCGCGAGGACGCGGTGGTGTTCTATGCCTTCTGCCGCACCCTCGATGATCTGGCGGACGATCCCGGCATCCCCGCAGAACATCGCGCGGATGCCTTGGATGCATGGAAACAAGGTCTCCTTTCAGGCTTTGAAAATCCCACCACCCTTCAGCAGGAAGTAATCGATCTGCGTGAGCGCCTTAAAATTCCCAACGAGCTGCTCGTTGCCATCGTCGATGGTTGCCGGATGGATTTGGAACCGCGACGCTTCCAAAACTGGGATGAGTTGAGTGATTACATCTGGAAAGTCGCCTGTGCGGTGGGCTTGGTTTCCATCCGCATCTTCGGCTGCCAGGATCCGGCGGCGGAGAGCTACGCCGTGGCGCTTGGGCGCGCGCTGCAACTCACCAATATCCTGCGCGACATCCGTGAGGATTATGACAACGGCCGCCGCATCTATCTGCCGCTCGATGACCTCGTGCGCTTTGATTTCACCGAAGCGGATTTGGCCGCCGGCGTTTGCGACGAAAGGTTCCGCGCGTTGATGGAATTCGAAGCACAGCGCGCCGAGGGCTATTTCCGCGAAGCGGAGGCTGTGCTGCCCGCTGCCGACCGCCGGGCGCTCGCCCCTGCCCGCATCATGAGCGAGATCTATCAGCAATTGCTCGCGCAAATGCGCGGCGATGGCTTCCGTGTCTTTGAAAAACGCTACCGGGTTTCCGGCATCCGCAAGCTCGCCATTCTGGCGAAGCATGGGATTGCCGGATGATTCCCTGTCGAATAGATTCACCCCAACCCAAGTCCCACGCGCATGCTCAAAGCCATCCTCACCGCCGCCACGATCATCCTCGCCGCCTGCACTCCGCCACCGGATGTTCCGCCACCGCGTTTCAAACCGAATCCCCCCTACCCGCCGGAAATCGTCGATCCCTACGGCCAGCCACAAGACAGCACCTATAGCGATCCTGCTCCAACACCGCCGCCAGTCCCCACCCGCCCCGGCGAGTATCCGACTGCCCAGCGCACCGCCAATCCCAACGAGGTGATCAGCCCCTACGAACCCTACAACGTGATCGACGTTGAAGGGTTCCGCTCCGGCCAGCTCGCGCGGGACCCCTCGAACAACCAGATCTTCCGGGTGCCGTGATTTTCTGTTAGAACCTCCACACGCCGATCCTGCGACCCAGGCGGCATTCATCAGGGCTTTCATCGATTACGCCGCGGCTGAGCCAGCCGTCATTCCACTCCACCCAATGGGCGCGGCCGGGGACGAGGAAGGAGCCGGTGTTGATGACCAGGCGGCCCTTGTGCTGCCAGCAGCCATGGTGGTGGAAATGGCCGATCACCAGCACCTCGGCATTCGGGAAATAGCGTTCGCAAAAGCAGCTGCCAGCAGCGCCTTGGGTGAACCATGCGGCCAGCATCCAAAGCGCGCGCTGCGGTGGCATGGCCGCGTCGAAGGCCCGCTGCACCAGATGACGGCCGAGCGGATACTCGACCGAGCACAACTCCCGCGCGATCTCACGCGCGACTTCCAATCTCGCGGCGGCATCATGCAAGGCTGCCGGATGCCGGTCCCATATTTCCTGCAAGCGCCGCCGGGCTGTTAGAATCTCGCGTTTCCATGGCGAGCCACCGAAGAACAAGGCATCACCGTGGGTGACGACGATCCGTCCACCGGCCAGTTCAAGCCAACCGTCGCCGGGCCAGCCGGGATCGTGATTTCCTGATAGAAAAACCGCCTCCGCTCCTTCCTCCGCACAGAGCGACTTGAGTTCGTCGAGCATGCCGGTGGAGCGCTCCTGAAACGGCCCGGCGAGTTCCTGCCAGGTATCACCATTGAAGGCGACGGTGGCGGCACCGGAGATGAGTGGCCGCAGTGCTGACACGCTCCCGATGCGCGACAGTTTGTGGCCGAGATGCAGGTCCGATAAAATGCGCAGCGGCTCCTTCATGATCTCGCACAGCGCTGGCGGACCGCCTCGAACAGACACACGCCGGTGGCCACCGAGACATTGAGGCACTCGACTTTTCCGGCCATCGGAATGCTGGCGAGGAAATCGCAGTTTTCCCCGGTGAGCCGGCGCATGCCTTTTTCCTCCGCGCCCATCACAAGGGCCAGCGGACCTGTGAGATCGAGTTCGTAGATCGACTTGGATTTCACATGGTCCGAGGTGCCTACCAGCCAGATACCGGCGGCTTTGAGTTTTTCCATCGTGCGGGCGAGGTTGGTGACCTGCGCGAAGGGCACGTGGTCGGCAGCCCCCACGGAAATGCGGCGCACGGTCTCGGTGATGCCCACCGCCTTGTCCTTGGGCGCGACCACGGCATGCACACCCGCCGCATCCGCCGTGCGCAGGATGGCTCCGAGGTTGTGCGGGTCCTGCACGCAATCCAGAATCAACACGAAGGGAACCTCGTGTTGCGCGATGACGGCCATGAGTTCGTCCTCATCGAGCGCGGGCACGGTTTTCTCCACCGCCTGGACGTGGCGGTTTTCACGGGCCTGCTTGCCGTGCGGAGCGGAAAATCGCGGCTTCATGCGCGGGAATGTGAACCAAGCCCGCGCCGGGAGTCGAGTTCTTTGGAATCCTCATGGGAATCCCGGCTTGGCAAGCGGGCTGCGGGCGTTGAAGTTTGGCGCGGGATGGGAATGAGTCTTTCCGAATTGCGCGATAGCCTGCCAGAGGGTGGGCTCTTCGGCGGCGGCGCGTGGCGTTGGTCGCCGGAGCCGCTCAAGCTCAGCAAGGCGAAAGCGCGCGAAATGATGTCGCTAGGCCACCCGCTGGCGCGCTTCCAACAAGCCTGCGATACGATCTACCGCCGCAGTGTCTCAGGCAAACTACCGGGTTGGCTGGCCGAGTTGCTCGATGAGGGCAAACCCGAGTGGATGGTCCGCCTGCAGCACGAGCCATCATCGGTTCACCAATTTCCACGGGTGATCCGGCCGGATTTGATTCTCACCGAAAACGGCTTCGCGCTCACCGAACTCGACAGCGTGCCGGGCGGAATCGGTGTCACGGCCTGGCTCTCGCGGACCTATGCGGAGGCCGGCTACGAGGTGCTCGGCGGCGCGAATGGCATGCTCGATGGTTTCAAGTCACTGATGCCGGATGGCGGCACGGTTCTGGTTTCCGAAGAGTCCGCCGATTATCGCCCGGAAATGGATTGGCTCACCCACCAACTCGGCCCGGCATGGGATGTGGCCAGCGCCGAGGAATATGAGCCGGACAAGCGCGCTCTTTACCGGTTTTTCGAACTCTTCGATTGGGAATCCGTGCCCACGGTCAAACAACTCGCCCGTGCCGCGGCCAGCGGTGAAATTCCGATCACACCGCCTTTCAAACCCCATCTCGAAGACAAGTTGTGGCTCGCCTTGTTATGGTCGCCGGCTCTCAAAAAAGTCTGGGAGCAATCGCTGCGCGGCAACCACCTCCAGCGGCTGCACGAGCTCGTCCCATTCGGCTGGGTGCTCGATCCCACGCCGCTGCCGCCACACGCGGCGCTGCCCCGCCTCAACGCGCATTCATGGGAAGAGGTGGCCGCATTCAGCCAGAAGGAACGCCAACTCGTGCTCAAGGTTAGCGGTTTCCACGAGACCGCCTGGGGATCACGCGGTGTTTTCATCGGCCATGACATGCCGGCCGCCGAATGGGCCGCCCGCCTCCAAACCGCTCTTGACCAAGCCACCGAACAACCGTGGATCCTCCAGGAATTCCACGAAGCCGAAAGAATCACCCACCCCGTTTTCCGCGACGACGGCTCGGTGGAAATGATGCAGGGCCGCGCCCGGCTGTGTCCGTATTTTTTCACCGATGAAAATGGAGCGACGAATTTCGGCGGCTGCCTCGCCACCATCGTCCCGGCCGACAAAAAGAAAATCCACGGCATGAGCGACGGCGTGCTGGTGCCCTGTGTGATCGGGTGAACCTAACTCCCCTTGTTTCAGCAAGGCTCCGTGATACCTGTGTCGTCCAAAGATGCCGACCTGCCCAACACTTCACGGAATTCGCCCAAAGCTATTGGCGCTTGCCGCCGCCGCGCTCGTGACCAGCCCGTCCTGCATGACGGCTTCCGGCAATCCACAATCCACACATCCTGACGTTGAGCGGCCGAACAACACAGCCCCGTCCCGCATCCGGCCGGCAAAGACGCAATACCCGGATCCGCGCTATCGACCGCCCGTCGATTTCACCGAACTCCAAACGGTCGCCCGCCACGTGGCCAAATCCACCGGTCGCGACATCAACTGGCGCCTTGCACACGGAGCCGATCCCGGCCCCTTGGCCACCATCCGTGGCGGCTTGGACGATTGCACGATTTTCATCCATCCGGTCGCGGCCCGCAAGCTGCCACCGAACACCTGGGCATTCATCTTTGGCCACGAATTCGCCCATCTCGTCGAAAACCTGGGATACCACTCCCAAAACAATCCTGCCAATGAACTGAAAGCCGACATCGCCGGTGCCCGCTATGCGATGGCGGCCGGATACCGGATTGAATCCTTTCTAGGTTGGGTGCTCACCGAACCGAACCAAGACACAAATTCGCACGGTTCCCTGCATCACCGCGTCCACTCGATCGCCGCGCACTTCAATGTGCCCCGCACCGCGATTCACGCCCAAACCCAGCGCTACGCGAATTACCGGGCAAAGCATTGAAGAATGGCTCCCCCCTTTCGCCGTTGGATTTGTCCGGCATGGCATCGGCGAGGAGAAATATTCGAATGTGGGGCTCATTTGATATGTAGTCGCGTAGATCAGCGGACTCTTCACCCCCCCCTCTCGATCACTCTGGACGACTTTGCCATTGCCGCAGTGACAGCCATCGGATGAAGTCAACCACCCCGCCATGTCCGACATCACCAGCCTGGAAGCCCGCATCTCCACACGCATCGCCGCGCTGCGCAAGGAGCGGCGCATGACGCTCAAGCAACTGGCCGCGAGCATCGGCTTGTCCGAGGCTTATCTTTCAAGGCTCGAGAACCACAAGGCACCGATCTCGGTGGACAATCTCGCCAAGATCGCCGAAGCGCTCGGCGTGGGGGTCGAGCAGTTTTTCGCTGCCGCCGCGCCGGACGATCCCTTGGTCATCACCCGGTCCGGCAAGGGCAAGAAGGCGCGTTTCCGCGGCAAAAAAGGCTTCGTCGCCACGCTGCTCGCCCATGGCAAGCGCCGCAAGGTGATGGAACCGTTGCTCATCGATGTCCACACCGCCACTGGCGAGATCCCGCTCAAGCAGCATCCCGGTCAGGAGTTCAACCACGTCATCTCCGGCACCTGTGAGTTTGTTTACGGCAAGGAAAGCTACAAGCTGCACACGGGAGACAGCACCTTCTTCGATGCCTCCATTCCTCACGCCGTGCGGCCGGTCCCCGGAAAAAAGTGCCAGCTTCTCGCCATCGTCGGCTCCGATGAATTCGCCATGCACGGCGATTTGATGACACTGCTGGATGATCATTGAAAGACGGCGGTTATCTTATTCGAGGATTTCGAGGGACCGGACTATGCCGGATGGACGCGCGAGGGCGACGCCTTCGGCAGCGGCCCGGCGCGGCTTGAGACGATCCCGGCGCACCAGGCTCCGGCGGCAATGAACGTGCATGGCAAGGGCACGGCCAACAGCCACGCGTCGGCACCCGGCACCACTTCCGAAGAGCGCGACAAGGCCACCGGGCGGCTCGTGAGCAAACCCTTCCGCATCGGGCGCAACTACATCAAGTTTCTCATCGGTGGCGGCAATGCCCCCGACCGGCTCGGGATGCGACTTCTGATAGACGGCGCCGCCGTGCGCTCCGCCACCGGTCATGACGCCACTGCGATGCGCCAGGAAATCTGGGACCTGCGCGAATTCGATGGCCGCGATGCGGTGTTGGAAATTTCCGACCAGCACAACGCCGGCTGGGGCCACATCGGCGTGGACCGCATCGTGTTCACCGATGACGACGGCGTTGCGCGACCGGTGGAAGACGCACCTGATTTCGGAACCATGGCGCTCGCGGTTCTGGGCGAGGCAGACGGCCGCGCGGTCGCCGTGATTGCCGGCGCGGCAGGTGCCGAGTCCTTGTTTCAATCCATCGCAGCCGCCAAGGATTCCAATGAAGTGGAAAAACCACTCGGCGTCCGCATCAGCGG
>CAXNHR010000082.1:0-10540 GCA_964202135.1 Luteolibacter sp.
ATCGAAAGATTCACCGCCGCCACCCGCGGATCCGGCGCTCTCGAACAACGCCGCAGGCACCAGTCCATCGAGTGGATGCACGCCATGATCGAGGAGGAACTGCGCCACCGATTCTTCCGCAACGACCACGTGCGCACCATGCTTCCGGAAATCGAAAAACAAGTGGCCCGCCAGGAAATCCCCGCCGCCACCGCGGTGAAAAAGATCATGGACGGCTATCTCTGACAGGTCCGCATCAGCCGATCGGGATGCGCTTCACCACTGGTACGTGGCGGTTGAGCCAGACCAGCAGGAAAAAGACATTCAGGCGCCAGCGGATCGCGAAACCGAGCTCCGTGCGGCCTGCGAGCACGGAGTTGATCGCGCAGACCATGCGGTGCTTGTTCACCGGTTGGAAAAACACTTGGGCGAAGTGGAGTTGATAGAACTTCTCGATAAAACGCCAGTAGAGGCCGATGCTCTTCCACGTTCGTTTTTCATAACTCCGCATGGCGGGAGTCATGGCCTTGCCGGCGGCGAGCGCGTCCTCCACCACCCGTGCGCCGTCGCGGCCGCTGCTCATCGCCAGCATCACTCCGCTGGAAAACACCGGGTCGATGAATCCCGCGGCATCCCCCACCCTCACGACGCGCGGCGATACCAGCGATTTGTTGCGGTAGGAGAAATCCACCACCACTTGCGGAGCCATGAGCGCCTCGGCTTTGGCGAAGCGCATTTGCACCGCAGGGGTGGAGCGCACCGCATCTTCGAAAACTTCTTCGGGTTTTTTGCCGAGCGCCTGGAAGTCCGCCTTGTCCATCACCAGTCCCACGCTGGTTTTCATGTCATCCAACGGAATCAGCCAGAACCATGAGTTTTTCCCGCGCACGATGACGATGTCACCCTTTTCATCGCCATCCGGCATGACCAAATCCGCGAAGTGGCTGAAGATCGCGATCTTCTTGTGGCCGGAGTAATACTCGCGCAGCGATGCGCTGTTTGCTGTTAGATTGCCGAGCCCGCTCGCATCGATGAGAAACGCCGCGCGCGCCGTTTGTTCCTCTCCTCCGGCATCGCGATAAGCAACCGTCACGCCATCGGAATCCACCTGGTGCCGCAGCACGGCGCATTCCTCGCGCACCTCGGCGCCGGCCTCACGCGAGCGGTCTAACAGAATATGGTCAAACTTCGAGCGCTCGACCTGGATCGATTCCGGAAACTCGGTGAAGCCGCCCTTGGAAAAATCGAGCCGGTTGTGGCGGGAGCCGTCGCCCATCCAGAACTGCGCGCCGCGTTTCACCATGAAGCCGGCCTTGGATATCTCCCCCCACACGCCGAGTTCCTCGAAGATCGCGCGGTTGTAGGGCAGCAGGGATTCACCAATGTGGAAGCGCGGAAACTTCGTCTTTTCGAGCAGCAGCACGCGCCGACCGGCCATGGCCAGCGTGGTGGCGGCAGTCGATCCCGCAGGCCCGCCGCCAATGACGATGACGTCCGGTTTTTCGTCACAATTCCCACACGGATTCATGCGCCGCCAAGCTGTGGCAATGAGTGCCGGAATGCAACCCCCGGCGGCAACGAGGCTGTTCGCGAGCGTCGGTGCTGATGATTTGTGCGGCGCGGTCAAGCGAACGCGCCACCGATCTCCCGAAAAAATCCGTGCGAGAGCCGCGTAAATCCGCGTAGATGGCTGTGGCGCGGCACTTCTGCCGCGGTTCCGCACCTTTTCACGACCATGTCCTCCGCATCGCTCCAGATTCTTCATCAGGACCGCATTCCCGCGACGGGCGTGCTGGTCATTCCCGGACGTCTCAATTTCGAACAACTCCTCCAGCTCGAAAAGCTTTTCGGCGGGCGCAAAATCACCTGGCTCGTCGCGGAGCACTCGCATTACGACCCGGCGCTGCGCTCCTATCTGGAAAAATCGGGCTCAGGCGCGATGTTTTCCGCCACAGACGCCGCACCGGCGGTGGCGGGTGAACAACTGCAACCCTATCTAACAAATGGCGGCGTGCTGATCCACGTCCCCGGCCGGGTGACTGCGCGAAACGCCTCATCATGCCACATCCCATCGGCGCATCTGAAGGCGATGTGCGCCTTCGGCCTGCCGGTGCTGGCCGTCGCCATTGATTGCCCGCGCGAGTCCGGGCTTTCCATCGAGCGCCGCTCGTCGCTGCCGGTTTCGGTTTTCTCGTTCGCCAAGCCGATCGACGCCGGCAAGGCAAGCGTGGCGGCTTATCAACAGGCGCTGCTGGAGGCGGCGGAAGGGGCATACAGCACGCGGAGCCTGTTCAGCGGATCGCTGGCCGGCGCGCTGCTCGCCGGGCTGCGCAGGCACGGCTCGAAAAACCGCATCCTCGATGGCTCGGACGACACCGAGCTCGGCTATGACAAGATCCTCGCCGCGGCGCTCGCGTTTTCCAAATTCATCAAGGCGGAAACCGACCAGCCGCGGGTGGCCATCGTGCTGCCGCCCGGCAAGGGCGGCCTCATCGCCAACCTCGCGGTGATGTTCGCCGGGAAAACCCCGGTCAACCTCAACTTCACCGCCGGACCGGAGGCCATCCGCTCGTGCATCCGCCAGGCCGGCGTGGACCGCTTCATCACCGCGGATCCGTTTGTTAGAAAAGTCTCCACCTTTCCATGGCCGCCCAACAGGGACCTGATCCTCATCGAGCGGGTGCTGCCCACGCTCAAGAAGAAAATGATCATATGGGGCGTCCTCTCCAAGCTGCTGCCCACCGCCATGCTGGGCATGATTCTCGGCCTGAACAAGCGCCGCGGCGATGACGAGGCCGCACTGCTTTTCACCTCCGGTTCCTCCGGCGAGCCGAAAGGCGTGGTGCTCAGCAACCGCAACGTGCTGGCCAATGTCACCCAATTCGCCTCCCGCCTCGACCTGCCGGCCGGCTCCGCCATCCTCGGCTGCCTTCCTCTTTTCCACTCGTTCGGCTGCACCGTCACCCTCTGGTATCCGGTGATCGAGGGAGTCAACCTCGTCACTTACCCGAGCCCGCTGGAAACCAAACGCCTCGCCGAGCTTGTCGCCCTGCATCAGGTCAACGTGCTGCTATCCACACCCACCTTCCTGCGCGGCTACATGAAGCGGATCGACTCCGCACAACTCGCCTCGCTCAAGCTGGTGGTCACCGGCGCGGAGAAACTTCCGCAGTCGCTTGCCAATGCCTTCGAGGATAAATTCGGCATCCGTCCGCAGGAAGGCTACGGCCTCACGGAAACCTCGCCCGCCACCAACGTCAACCTGCCCGACCCCGAGCCGGAAACCGACGCCATGGTCATGCCCTCGTCGCGCAATGGTTCCGTCGGCCAACTGCTTCCAGGCCTTGCCATCCACATCACTGATCCCGCCACCGATCAGGAAGTGCCCATCGACCGCCAGGGCATCATTTGGTTCAAGGGTGCCAATGTTTTTCCCGGCTATCTTGGCGACCCGAAAAAATCCTCCGAAGTCCTCAAGGACGGCTGGTTCCGCACCGGCGACGTCGGCCGTGTGGATGCCGACGGGTTCCTCTACATCGAAGGCCGCATTTCACGTTTCTCCAAAATCGCCGGTGAGATGGTTCCTCACGAAACCGTCGAAGCCGCCGTCAACAAAGTGCTCGGCCTTGATGGCGAGTCCGAGCGCCGCATCGCCATCGTCGGCGTGCCGGACGAGCAAAAGGGCGAGGCCATCGTGCTGCTTTCCACCATCGCCGGCCCCGCTCTGGAACAGGAATGCATCGACCTCCGCTACAAGCTGCTCGACGAGGGGATTTCCTCGCTCTGGTGCCCCAAGCACATCATTCCCGTCACCGAAATCCCCGTCCTCGCCTCCGGCAAACTCGACATCAAGGGCTGCGAATCCCTGGTCAAACGCGGCTGAGCACAACAAAAGCGTGACAGCCGAGCCGGTGGCGCGTTTCGTCGGTCCTGCCATGGCGCTCGAACCCCTCAAAGACGGCATTCGTTCCGAAGTGCGGATCGATTTCTACGGCAACGTCCACAAGCGGCTGCGCGGCACCGATGCCGACAAGCGCTACGCCACCGAGGTGGCCGTGCTCAAGGTGCTTGAAGAAAGGGGCTGCCCCTACGTGCCACGACTTCTGGAGGAATACCCGGAGGAGCTGTATTTCGTCTCCACCAACGCCGGCAAGATCGCTGACCAGATTTCCAAGGAAAAATCCGACAAACTCTTCGCCAAGCTTGAGAAGGAATACGGCATCCGCCACCTCGATGCCGAGCCGCGCAACATCACCTACTCGGACAAGCTCGGCTGCTTCTGCATCATCGATTTCGAGCTCGCCGAGATCCTGCCGCCACCGCCGGATC
This sequence comes from Luteolibacter sp., assembly GCA_964202135.1. Classification (GTDB taxonomy): domain Bacteria; phylum Verrucomicrobiota; class Verrucomicrobiia; order Verrucomicrobiales; family Akkermansiaceae; genus Luteolibacter. The sequence goes on from CAXNHR010000082.1 coordinate 4,309, forward strand.
TGGTGATGCCGCCTCCCGCAGCCGCACGCGAACTCGAAGATTAACCCAGATTATCCCACTCTCCGTGTCGAATCCTCCGATGCTCCACTGGGCGGCACTCACACACAGCGGTTCGCGCAAACCGCGCAACGATGATTCGCTCATCGCCTTCGCCTCCGGGCCGAAAGGCGCGCAAAACCTCGATCCGGCCGGTTGCCACTCGCTGGAAAAGCACGACCTCGTGTTCGCCGTTTCCGACGGCATGGGCGGCGGCAATGCCGGTGATCTCGCGTCGTCGTTGCTCCTGAAGAAAATGTCGGAAATCATCCCGGAGACTTTCAAGATCGCGGCCTCGGGATTTTTCCCGGATTGCCTGGCGCACACCGCGGATGCCATCCGCTCGGTGCACGAGCACATCAATGCCACCGCTGCCTGCGAGCAGACCCGCGGCATGGCCGCCACCCTCGCGCTCGCCTGGTTCACTCCGGACAACCTCTACATCGCCAACGTCGGCGACTCTCGCATCTACCTCTCGCGCGGCGGCAAGCTGGAACAACTCAGCCGCGATCACACTTCCGCCTGGGGCCAGTGGAAACGCGGGGAAATTCCCGAAATCCAATACCGCAGCCACCCACGGCGCTCGGCCCTCTATGAAGTGATCGGTGGCGGCCACCAGAGCGTTTGCCCACACTACGCCGCGGTTCCCTTCCAGCCCGGCGACCGCTTCCTGATTTGCTCGGATGGCCTTATCGACGGCGTCTGGGAACGCCACATTGCCGAGGCTCTCGCCGCAAACGTGCAACCGATGGATACCGCCTGCAAACTGCTCAAGCGTGCCGTCGAAAACTCCGGCATCGACGACACCACCTTGATCGTCATCCACGTCCGCGAGCTCGGTGCCCCCGATTGAAATTTCCAATGGCGCGCTCTGCGCCATCGACAAGCCGGGAATCCCCGCTAAAAGCCACGCCGTTCGCCACATCCGGGCGCTCATTTTAACAAAAATTAAAAATTCTCAATCTTGGCACGGATTCCGCTTTTTCCGGAACGGGAAGGCGGCCCGGCACCAATCCAAAACCGCTAAAACCCTCTCACCCCAAACCACTGAACAAACGACCAACATGGCCAAATACAAACTGGAATACATCTGGCTCGACGGTTACACGCCCGTCCCGAACCTTCGCAGCAAAACCCAAATCAAGGAATTCGACAGCTTTCCCGCCCTTGAGCAGCTCCCGATGTGGGGCTTCGACGGCAGCTCGACCCAGCAGGCGGAAGGCCGCAGCTCGGACTGCATGCTCAAGCCCGTCGCGGTTTTCCCGGACAGCACCCGCCGCAATGGCGCGCTGGTGATGTGCGAGGTCATGATGCCCGATGGCGTCACCCCGCACCCGTCCAACACCCGCGCCACCATCCTCGATGATCCCGGCGCATGGTTCGGTTTCGAACAGGAGTATTTCCTTTATCAGGACGGTCGTCCTCTCGGTTTCCCCGCCGAAGGCTACCCCGCCCCGCAAGGCCCGTATTACTGCGGCGCAGGCTTCAAGGCTGTCGGCGACATCGCCCGCCAGATCGTCGAGGAGCACCTCGACCTCTGCCTCGACGCCGGCATCAACCATGAAGGCATCAACGCCGAGGTCGCCAAGGGCCAGTGGGAATTCCAGATCTTCGGCAAAGGTTCCAAAAAATGCGCCGACGAAGTCTGGGTCGCCCGCTACATCCTCAACCGCCTCTGCGAAAAATACGGCATCGACGTGGAATACCACTGCAAGCCGATCCGCGGCGACTGGAATGGCTCCGGCATGCACGCCAACTTCTCCACCACTTACCTCCGTGAAAAAGGCGGCAAGGATTACTTCGAAGCCCTCATGGCCGCCTTCGCGGAAAACATGGAAGAGCACGTCGCCGTTTACGGTCCGGACAACCACCTCCGTCTCACCGGCCTCCACGAGACCCAGTCGATCGACAAGTTCACCTACGGTCTCGCTGACCGCGGTTCGTCGATCCGCATTCCGCACAGCTTCATGAACAACAACTACAAGGGATACCTCGAAGACCGCCGTCCGAATTCCCAAGGCGACCCCTATCAAATCGCCTCGCGGATTCTCAAGACCATCTCGCAAGTGCCCACTCCCTGATTCATCCGAATCATTCCCCCCACTTCAAAGCCGCTTCCCTTCCACGGGGAAGCGGTTTTTTTCTGTAGCGGCGGATCTGTCGTTCTTCCTTTCAAAAATCCGCTTTAGGGCTAGTTTCCCGCCAGCAATGAAGGCTTTCACCCTGTTTTTCTCCCTCGTCACCGGCATCTGCCTGTGGGCGGAGGACGTTTCCCTGCCTGCTCCTCCCGCCGCAGCAGCACCAGTGCAAGTTCCTGATGACGGCGTGCGCGTCGCGATCCTCGGTTATCACGATTTTTCGGAAACCGAACCTGAAACCGCCATGCGCATCAACACCACCAAGTTCCGCAAGCAGATGGAAACCATCCGCCAACTCGGCATCTCGGTGATCTCGCTGGACGACTTCGTGGCCTGGAAAAACGGCGAAAAGGACATCCCCGCAAAATCCGCGCTGATCACCCTCGATGATGGCTGGAAGTCCGTTTACACGGACGCCTTTCCCATCCTCAAGGAGTTCGGTTACCCGTTCACACTCTATCTTTACAAGAACTACGTCGATGGCGGCGGCAAGGCGCTCACCACGCCGATGATCAAGGAAATGATCGCTGCCGGAGCCACCATCGGCAGCCACTCGGTGAGCCATCCCTATCCCGCCACCGTTAAAAGCCAGCTCAAGAAAGGCCCCGAAGCCTACGATGCCTACCTGCGCAAGGAAATGGGCGAGTCCAAACGCTTTCTCGAATCCAAGTTCAGGGCACCAGCCACTACTTATGCCTACCCGGGTGGTTTCCACACCGAGGAAATGCTCGTACTCGGAGAGGAGTTCGGATACACCCACATGTTCACCGTCATTCCCGGAAAGATCACCCGCGCCACGCCGGACAATACCGTGCCGAGATACATGATTCTCGGAAATTATGATAAGATTTTCGAGTTCGCCACCACCTTCCGCGATTCGAACAGCCCCTTGGCCCAGCCCGTAGGCTCCATCGCTGGTCTCATCCATACCACGCCGCATCCTGTTAACCCCGACGCCGGAGCCATCATCAACTCCCGCCTGCCGGAAATTTCCGCGGATCTCACGAAGGTCGATGACTTCGATCCCTCCACCCTTGTCATGAAGGTCTCGGGCTTCGGAGAAGTTCCCGCGAGTTTCAACCCCGAAAACAAACGCTACTCATGGCAGGTCAACCGCCGCCTGCGCCATAACACCTGCCAGGTCGCCGTTTCCTGGAAAGACTCCGCAGGCAAGCCCCCGGAAAACCCGCTCCGCTGGTCCTTCCAAATCGACCGCGATTCCGCCTACCTCCCCGACGGCGAGTAGATTTCAGATTTTCAGCATCTCAGCATTTCAGCTTTTACCCAACATGTTCTCCTCTCTCTCAGACAGCCTCGACAAGACCTTCCGCAACCTCCGCGGAGTCGGAAAAATCTCCGAAAAAAACATCACCGACGCACTCCGGGAAATCCGCATCGCCCTGCTTGAGGCCGATGTCGAGTTCTCCATCGCCAAGGACTTCATCGCCCGGGTGAAGGAAAAATCCATGGGCGAGGAAGTGCTCAAGTCGATCAAGCCCGGCGAACAGATCGTCAAGATCTTCCACGACGAGCTCGCCGCATTGTTAGGTGGCGACCAGGCCCCGCTTGATCTCAACCCACCCGCCCGCATTCTCATCTGCGGCCTTAACGGTGCGGGCAAAACCACCACTTCCGCCAAGCTCGCCAACCGCCTGAAAAAGGAAGGCCGCCGTCCGCTGCTCATCGCCTGCGACCTCTACCGCCCCGCCGCCATCGACCAGCTCGCCACGCTCGCCAAACAAGTCGATGTCCCATGCTACACGCCGGACGCGGGTGAGACGGATGTCGTCAAGGTGGCCAAGGAAGCACTCGTCTGGGCGGCTCAACAACGCGGCACCGTGCTCATTTTCGACACTGCCGGCCGCCAGGAAATCGACGAGCGACTGATTGAGGAACTCAAGCGCCTGCACGCCTTTGTTCAGCCAAAGGAAACCCTGCTCGTTGCGGATTCCGCCACCGGCCAGCAGGCGGTCTCCGTCGCCAAACACTTCGACGAGGCCGTCGGCATCACCGGCATCATCCTCACCAAGCTCGATGGAGACGCCCGCGGCGGCGCGGCGCTCTCGATGCGCGCGGTCACCGGCAAGCCGATCAAATACGTTGGCGAGGGCGAAAAGCTCGACCAGTTCACCGAGTTCCACCCGGACCGCATGGCCGACCGCATCCTCGGCATGGGCGATATCGTCGGCATGGTCGAGCAGGTCGCCGGCAAGGTGAACGAAGAGGACGCCATGCGCTCGATGAAGCGCATGCAGCAGGGGAAATTCGATTTCACCGACTTCCTGGATCAGATGAAGATGATCCAGAACCTCGGCCCGCTCGAAGGCCTGTTAGGCATGATGCCGGGCTTCAGCAAGATCAAGAAACAGCTCCCCGGCGGCGCGCTGGACAACTCAAAACTCAAGCGAACCGAGGCGATCGTGCTTTCGATGACGCATCAGGAGCGCCGCCGACCCGAGATCATCAAGGGCAGCCGCCGCCAGCGCATCGCCGCCGGTTCCGGCACCTCGATCATGGAGGTCAACCAGCTCATCAAACAGTTCGGCGAGATGCGCAAGATGATGAAATCCCCGCACAAGATGAAGAACATGATGCGCCAGATGGGCGGCCCCGGCGGCCTCGGCAGCATGATGAAGGGCATGGGCGGCGGCAGGCTGCCGTTCTGATGAGGATAGGCTTCCAACCTGTCTCGGACGGCGGGCATCTTGCCTGCCGTGGCGATTGCTCCTGCGAAAATCCTGGCTGGAAGCCCGGACTCCGAATAGCCAAGATGGCTACTCTCCATTCCACCCCAAAAGCGACGGTATGGTCGATTCGCCCGCACTCGCTGTCCCCTTCTGATGGTGTATGATGTGAAACCGCAGAGACTGTTCCAAAAAATCCGGGATTCACCCCTCGACATTTGACAGATTCTTTGACAAATTGCCCGCATGAAAACCAACGTCAGCACCCTGCTTCGCGAATTCCCGAAAGTCCGCCAAGCGGCCCTAGCAGGAGAGGAGGTCATCATCGTCACCCGCGAGGGAGACCTGCGCCTTACGGCCGTCACCTGTTCCGGCGAATCGATCCTGGGATCCCGCAAAGACCGGATCCGCTTCCTATACGATCAACTCGACAGGCCCACTTTGCCTGAAAACCAATGGAATCCCAGCCTGTGAAAGCCTGTCTCGACACCCATACGGTCCTTTGGAGCCTGGCGGACGACCCCCGTCTGGGAGCGCAGGCAAGGAGTCTGATCTCACATTCCCGCCGATCCGATCTCATCATCTCCGACATCGTTCTTCTGGAGATTTCCTATCTCAGTGCCAAAGGGCGTATTGAAGACGTGGACGGCGTTGACGTCCTGCTTGCCAAAGTGGCCGAAAGATTCCGCGTGATTCCGATCAGCCCCGAAATCGCCCGCCTCGCCCTCGAACTCGATCTACCACACGGCGATCCGTTCGACCGTGTCATCACTGCAACCGCGAAAACCCACGCCATCCCTTTGCTCACCCGGGATCGTTCGATCACCGACTCGGGATCGGTAGCGACTCTTTGGTGAGCCCAGGTTTTCGGCAGCGCCATGCCTCACTCCATCCTCGTTACACCCGGCGAGCGGTGCTCCCAAGTTCCTTTCGCATTGCCACAAAAATCCCACCGCTCGCTGCGCTCATCGTAGTTTTGCGCATGATCCTTGGTTTGCACGTCAGTCATTTTGTGAGACTGCGGGGACTGACCCCAAAGATGGTCGAGAACAGATGCGTCCCTCTGTGAGTCGATACAGTAAAGGAAAAAGACGCTTATCGTATAAGATGCCCGAGGAGAGGAGAGAGGTTGTTCCACGGGAGAACGGTGGCTTTCTCCCGGTCTTGATGTGCGGTGCCGCCGTGAATGAGCCAAGGGGTGAGCGATTGTTTGGTGAGCTTGGAACGCCAGTAATCGAGGCCCGAGAAAAAGTCGGCGGCGACGGTTTCACCGGACTTGATTTCGACGGCTTGGAAGGTGTCGGGGCCGGTCGCGATGAGAGCGTCGATTTCGTGGCCTTCCTTGTCGCGGAGGAAATGAAGGGTGGGTTTGAT
>CAXNHR010000083.1:0-10456 GCA_964202135.1 Luteolibacter sp.
ATCCTGATGTGGGAGGGCTATCCGTTTTTCCCGTTGAGGAAGGATTTTCCGCTCGCCGGGCGGCCATCGGAAATGCCGGATGTCGCCTTCAGTGGGGTGGCTCCGCTGGAAGGCGGGCCGTTCGTGACTTGTGCCGGCGGCGAGGACACGGTCCGCCGTGAGCCGCGCGCACGCGTGGTGGAGTGAGATGAGCGCATCACGGCCGCCAGGCGACCCGCATCATGAAGGCGTCTGGTCCGCTCGCAAATCCGGCGGCAAACCTGCGGCAAATCCTTCAAGCCCGGGCCTCATGGGCGTGTCTGGCGCTGGTGACGGGAATCCAGCTTTGCATCGCCCTGTCCGGCGGATCGGATGGCGCCGCATGGTGGTTTGAAACTTTCGGCCTGGGCCGGGAGGATTTTCTAACAGGAAAACCGTGGCAGGTTTTCACTTATGGTCTGCTGCATGGCGGCTGGTGGCATCTCGGGCTGAACGGATTGTTGTTATTGCTCATGGGCGCGCGCATCGAGCACATCGCGGGAAAGGCGGTGATGCTGCTCGCGACGTCGGCGGGAGTGCTGGCCGGTGGGTTGTTTCATTTGCTGTTAGGCAATGGCTTGCTCGTCGGCTTGTCCGGAGGTTGCCTGGCCTTGTTGTTGCTGCTGACCACTCTCTCGCCGCAATCGCGGATGATGCCGGTTCCGCTGTCCGCCAAAAACCTGGGACTGGGCATCCTGCTGGCGGCATTGATCCTCGCCTTGATCAATCCGGCGCTCAATCTGCCCGGGTTGTCATCGCTGGGCAATGCGCTTGAGGATCACGGCATGGGATCATGGTTTCAGATCGGCCATGCCTGCCACTTCGGCGGCGCGCTGGCGGGCTGGATCTACGGCCGCTGGATCCTGCGGCCGCGCGTCACGCTCGCAAGCCTCCGCCAGGACCGCGCCCGGCGGGAGGGCGGGTAATTCCGGGGAATTCTTGTTAATCCAGAAACTGGTCCCGCTGATGTGCATGAGTCCGCGCCTTCTCCGCATCAGCAGCACTTGTCCGCACGCGTCACAGCGCTTCCTGAAACCCGCGCCCTCAGGCGAGAACCTGGTTTTCACTTCTGTCACACGACTTCCATTACAGGATGAACTCTCAATGCCGCGCGACGTCACGATCGCGCCGCTTCATGAGGCAAGGCTTGCGCAACATCGCGAATGGCCACACTCCCACCGCATCAGGCGCCTTTTGCATCGCTCATCGAACCCGCTGCCTTCGCCCGTGCATCATCCAAATCGGCGATCTCACCATCGAAATTGCCGCGACTGAAATCCGGAACCATCGCCGCCGGATCATCCTCAAGAAACACGCTCCACAGCCCGGACTCATGCGCGAAGCGCGTGACACCCTCGATCACCTTGCAGTCGAAGCGCTTGTTGAGGCTGAGAACCAGCGCGACGTGTTTTGCTTTTCCCCCTATCACACGGGTAGGAAAAAGAAAACCGCTGTGCCGTCATTGGCGCTGTGAGCCACGTTCCGTAAACTCAATAAGTGGGGTCGTCCAATGCCTTTCTGTCTTCCCGTGAAGGGCATGACATGGGACACCGGAAGATGACCCCGTTTCAATCATATCGGTTCGGGCCAGCTACCAAAATTGTCGAACACAGCAGTCGGGATCAGACTAGCGCGGAGGCTTGCCGTCGCAACCGAAAAGAAAAAAAAGAAATCACTTCACAAACCCGAAACGCGTGTTCCAGAGGCGTCACGCGGTGGCACCAACGGCACCAGGAATCGGACCGTCATCTTCGCGTTGATCCTCCCCGGATGTTTTGGAGGCGGGCTTTTTCTGGAACTCCTCGGGCACCGGCGGCGGCTTGGGTGCGGACGGCGGATCCTTCATCTCGCCGAACTCGATGAGGTCCTTGAGGTGATTGGCATCGAGGGTTTCGAATTCCAACAGCGCCTTGGCGATGAGTTCCACCTTGTCGCGGCCTTCGTTGAGGACGCGCTTGGCAGTGGCATAGGCATCATCGATGAAACGCTTGATTTCGGCATCAATCACACGGGCGGTTTCCTCGGAGTAATTGCGGGATTTTGTCATGTCGCGCGCGAGGAAAACCGGTGAGTCTCCCTCACCGTATTCGACCATGCCGAGTTGGTCGCTCATGCCCCACTCGCAAACCATGTGGCGGGCGAGCGCGGTGGCCTGGCGGATGTCGCCGGAAGCACCGTTGGAAACGTCGTCGCTGTGGAAGGACTCGGCGATGCGGCCGCCCATGGTGACGATGAGATTGGCGAGCGCCTCCTTCTTCTGCGTGGAATACTTGTCTCCCTCCGGCAGATACATCGTCGCGCCGAGGTAGGGGCCGCGCGGGATGATGGTGACCTTGTGCAGCGGGTTGGTGTCCGGCAGCACCATGTTGAGGTAGGCGTGGCCGGCTTCGTGCCAGGCGGTGCCGATCTTCTCCTTGTCGGACATGGCAAGGCTGCGGCGTTCGCGGCCCCAGCGGACCTTGTCGCGCGCCTCTTCCATTTCATCGAGCGTCACGGCGCTGAGGCCACGGCGTGCGGCGAGCAGGGCGGATTCGTTGACGAGATTGGCGAGTTCCGCGCCGGAGAAACCCGGAGTGCCTTTGGCGATTTTGGAGAGATCCACACCGGCGGCGAGTTTGATCTTCTTGACGTGGACGCGGAGGATTTCCTCGCGGCCGTTCACGTCGGGTAAATTGATGGTGACCTGGCGGTCGAAACGTCCCGGGCGCAGCAGCGCGGGGTCGAGCACGTCGGGGCGGTTGGTGGCGGCGATGATGATGACGCCCTCCTGGGTGTCGAAGCCGTCCATCTCGACGAGAAGCTGGTTGAGCGTCTGCTCGCGCTCGTCGTGGCCGCCGCCCATGCCATGGCCGCGGTGGCGGCCGACGGCGTCGATCTCATCAATGAAGATCAAACAAGGGGCGTGCTTCTTGCCCTGTTCGAACATGTCACGAACACGCGATGCGCCGACACCGACGAACATTTCGACGAAGTCGGAACCGGAGATCGAGAAGAACGGCACATCGGCCTCACCTGCGATGGCGCGGGCGAGCAGGGTTTTGCCGGTGCCGGGTGATCCGACCATCAGCACGCCTTTTGGAATCGAGCCGCCGAGTTTCTGGAACTTGCGAGGATCACGGAGGAAATCGACGATTTCAAACAACTCTTCCTTGGCCTCCTGAATGCCGGCGACGTCCTTGAAGGTCACCTTGTTGCGATCCATTGTTAAAAGGCGCGCCTTGCTCTTGCCGAAGGACATCGCACCGCGGCCAGCGGATTTCATTTGCTGACGGAACAGGAAGAACAGCAGGCCGATGATCAGCAGGAAGGGCAGGAAGGTGAAAAGCGCGTTTTTGAGGTAATCCGTCCGGCGTTCGTAAACCGCCTTGCCTTTGACGAGTTCGCGCAGTTCCTCGCCTTGAATGACGGTGGAAACCTCGACCCGGAAGGGTGTGGCATCGATAGGCTTGCCGGTGGCTTCATCCTTGGGCACCACCATGTTGGTCACCACCTCGCGGGTGCCGACGATCACCGCGTCACGCGAACCGGGGCTGGTGAGGATGCGCAGTGGGTTGACGGAATCCTTGGCGTTGATTTCACCCAACGAGTGGGAGCGGCGCAACTCGGCAAGCGTGAGCGTTTCCATGTCGCCTTCCATGGGTGATCCGGTGGCAGGGTCGATTTGCTGCATGCGGACTTCATCGCCAAGCATGTCGCGGATTTGGTCGCCCTGAAGATCAAGGTTCACGCGCACCTGGAAATCGCCGCGTTTGGTCTCGGGCTCCTTGGGTTTCACCAAAGGCGGGTTTTCCCAACCGATGATGACGGCATCGTAGGCCGTATCGCTGGTGACCACCTTGAGCGGGCGCTTCGCATCATCGGTGACGATACGGCCCTGGTCCCAAGCCTGACGGAATTCCGAGTAAGTGAGGGTCCGCGAGGTTTTGTTCATGTTCGGCCCGAAAAAGGCGAGACCGAGAATCACCGATGCCACACCGAGCAGCACGAGAAGCCGCCAGTTGAAGCCATTCGCATCGCCGGACGGGCGGTTCGGTTGATGAGGAGGCTGGTTGGAATTCGGTGAGTCGGACATGGTAGCGAAAAAAGACCCGGGCGGGAGGCGGTTTGTGCAGGCCATGACCAACGACCGCCGGAGCGTCCGGGAGCAAGGGAGAATAACCGAAGCGGCTGAAAAGCAAACCCCTTTTTTGCGCGGGTCTTGCGGGCGGGCGGAGTGTCTGCCTAGAACACCGCCGTGGAAAGCAATCCCCCGACCGGAAAGCCGTGGCTGCCGCGCCTGCATGTGCGGGCCCGGCTGATGGGCTGGCTGCGGGCAATCCCGGGCGTGGGCCGGCTGCGCGCGCTGCGGCCCGGGGCGGATGCACAGGTGGGCGTGCTGGTGGATGCATTCGCGTCCTTCGCCACCTTGGATGGCGAGCTCAACCCGCTGGAAGCGGATCTGATCCTCGACATGTTGCGCAGCGCGTTTCCGGAAGTGGACCACGGCTGGCTCGGCCGCCGCTTGCAGCGTGCGGTGAGAAATCCGCGGCCTTTGCAGATTCTGGCGCTGGAGTTGAAGCGGATTTATGACGACCCGAGCAAGCTCTCGCTAGGCCTGCAATTGTTCACGCTGGTGGATGCCGCCGGTCGTTCCGAGCGCAACCGGGCGAGCTTCGAGGTTTTCATGCGGCGGCTCGGGCGGCCGGAATTCGGCTCGGCGATCCTGCGCGAGATGCGCGGCGATGCCGAGCCTGCCAGCGGTGAGGAGCCGCCTTTTGAACGACTGATTTTCGGCAGGGACGGCGTGGATGTGATCCTGCCGCCGGCGGCGGTGGGAAGAGAGTTCCGGGTTTACCGCGCCGGAGACCTGATCCTGGTGAGAAATACCGGCGAGGCACCACTCTGGATCCGCGGCAGGTCCGTGGAAACCGGCTCCTTCCTGCGGATGAGGGAACGCCAGCCGCTGGTGGTTCCGGGCTGGACGCTGAGTTTCGAGGACTTGATGTTTTTCCTGGACGTCAAGCGCACCGGCAACCAGCCGGCGATCTATCTGGAAGCCGGCGAAACCGGACTGACCGCCGAGCGGACGCGCGGACGCCACAGTGCGCTGCGGGTGAAATTCGGCCTCGAGGCCGAAGTCGAGGCACTGCGAGACACCTCGCTGCACGCCGGTGGGCGCGGTCCGCTCAAGAAGGGTGATCTGGCCGTTTGCCGGAATCATGACCGCCTGGGCGACTCCACCGGCTTCAGTCTTTCGATCGACGAATTGCGGCGCAAGGCCACCCAATCCGGGCGGCGTTTCCGGCTGGCCGGAGACCGCCAGGAATACCTCGTTTCCAACGACGCGGCCGAGCTCTCGCGGGGCGATCTTTTGTTAGGCCCGAAACTTTCGCCCAAGACCGTGTTGTTCATCCGCTATGATGCGCAGCGCGCGGTCGGTGAGTTGGAGGTCAGGGAGAGCAACGGGCCGATCCTGGTGGATGGCTCGCCGGTGCGCTTCACCTCGCCACTTGCCGATGGCTCACTGATTCGCCTGTCTGGCAGCCAGTCGGTGCGCTGCCGGTTCAGCGAGGGATTCCTGGATGAGGAACGGACCTTGATCGAGGCCATGCGGGTTGAGGATTTGATCCACGATTTCGGGCCGAACGCGCGGGCATTGGACCACATCAACTTCGAGGTCAAACGCGGTGAAATGCTCTGCATCATCGGCCCCAGCGGCAGCGGCAAGAGCACTCTGCTGGCAGTGCTTTCCGGCCAGCGCGAGCCCACCCGTGGTGCAGTTAGACTCAACGGCATCTCGCTCTACGACCGCCGCGAGCACCTGGTCCCCTTCATCGCCCACATGCCTCAGGAGGAGGCGCTCAATCCCCAGCTCACGGTGCGCGAACACCTGCGCCACGCGGTGACCATCCGCCGCCCGGCGCTATCGCTTGCGGAACACGAACGGCGCGTGGACAGCATCCTCGCCGAACTCGGACTGCAATCGATCGCCCGGCGCAAGGTCGGCGCGCCCGGCGACAAGACACTCTCCGGCGGCGAACGCAGCCGCCTCAACCTCGGTCTCGATCTCGGCAGCCGCGCCGAGGTTTTCCTCTTCGACGAACCGATCTCCGGGCTCTCCTCCAAGGACTCCGAGCACGTCGCGGAAACACTGCGCTCCCTGGCCCGCGAAAAAATCGTCATCGCATCGCTGCACCGTCCGGGTGCCCCGGTATTGCGACTCTTCGACAAGGTGCTCTTGTTGGACAGTGGCGGCCGCCTCGCCTACTTCGGCACACCGGCGGCAATGGTCGGCTATTTCCGCGACGCCTGCACTGAACTCGGCATTCCCCACCCGTCCGCGAACGCCCAGTCCCCGCTTGGTGCGGATTTTGTCTTCGATGTTCTCGAGACTCCGCTCAGCATGATCGGCGGCGGATCCAACACCGGTGCGGCACGGCGTTTCCCGTCGTCCTTCTGGCAGGAAAGGTTTGAAAGCGCGGACTTGATGCAATCACTGCAAACCAGTGGCGGGCCGGTCTCGCGGCTGAGCGATCCAAGCTCCGGCGAGCGACTGCCGGTGCCGCCCAGACCCTCGCGGCGGCTGCGCGCGGTCATCGCGGTGTTTGCCACGCACTTTCTGCGCTCGCTGCTCTCCAAACTGCGCAACCGCGGCACGGTTTACAGCACCTGCCTTGAGGCCCCGTTGCTGGCCGCGCTGGTGGCCATCACACTGCGCTCCTCGCCGGAGGGTTCCTATGAATTCGCCACCGCGCTGCACATTCCCGCCTATCTGTTTTTAAGCGCCACGGTTGCGATGTTTCTCGGCCTCACCAACTCCGCCACCGAGATCCTGCGCGACCGGCCGATCATGCGGCGCGAGCGCAACTGCCAGTCCGGAGCCACTTCCTATGTGATCGCCAAATTCGCGGCGCTCGCGCTGGTGGCCGCCGTCCAGTGCCTCACTTACCTGGTCGTCGGAAACCATTTCCTCGAGATCGAGGGCATGCTCGTCTATCACTGGATCTGGATGACGCTCACCGCCTGGACCGGCACCGCGCTGGCGCTGGTGGTCTCGTCCATGGTCAAGACCGAGCGCGCCGCACTCACCGCGGTGCCGCTTCTGCTGGTGCCGCAAATGCTGCTGGCCGGCGCGCTGGTCTCCTACAAGGAAATGAACCACGGCCTGTTCCAGAACGCGCGCGATGTCCGCGAGCGCGGCGGCGTGCCGGTGCCCGCGGTCATCATGCCCTTGCGCTATGCCTACGAGGGCATGATCGTCTCCCAGGCTGTTAGAAATCCCTTCGAGGTCGAGCGCATCCGCCTGCAGCGCAAGATCGACCGCGCCCGCCAGCCGGGAAAAATGCCTGATCATGAGGTGGATGAGGAATTCGAACTGGCCAAGGAAGGGCTGAGACGCCTGCTGGCCGCGGGCGCAAGGGACAAGGTGGAGGCCGCCGCACTGGTCGAGCGCATCCGGCGGATCTCCAGCTCCGGCACGCGCATCGAAGTGGAGACCATGAAAGTCTGGCCGGATGATCAGGAGAATGCGCGCCCGGCTTCGGATTTCTTCGTCAACGAGCGCATCGATCTGTTGGTGCGCGAGGCCGAGACCTTCCGCAACGACTATCGCATCAAGGAAAACCGCGTCGTTTTCCACGCGCTCAAGAAACCACTGCCGTGGATCGCGGCCCCCCCGTCATCCGGCATCGTCTTCAAGGAACCCCGCGGCCACATCGACACCCAGCGCTACTGCGGCTACATGCTGGCGCTGATGATTCTTCTGTGCCTGGGCACCGCCATTCTGATGGTCTCGCGACAAAACCGGCTGACTCGTTAGTTTTCCGTTCACTCGAATCGCTCCGGCTTCCTGCCGCGCAGGTATTCCTCCGCGTCCATCCGCCTGCCGCCCTCAGGTTGCACGGTGTCCAGTTCCAGCGCGTGCTCACCACAACCGACAATGAGCTTCCCTGCTACGCTTGAAACCGCGCCGGGTTCAAGCTTCATGTCCACCACCGATGACGGAGGAAAAACCTTCAGGCGCTTTGGCTTTCCGCTTTCGCTGGCAAGGGCAAAGGTTCCAGGCCAAGGATCGTAGGCGCGGATGCGCCGCTCCAGCGCTTTGGCGGGCATGTTCCAATCGATCCTTCCGTCGTCGCGCTCGAGCTTCGGCACATAACTCACCAGTGCCGTATCCTGCGGCACTCGCGGTGCGCTGCCATCAGCGAGTTTTTCCAAAGTCCCGGCCAGCACCTCCGCCGCGAGGTCCGCCAGACGGTCGTGCAGGCTGCCGCCGGTCTCGTCGGCATGAAGCGGGATCGACTTGGATAAAATCATGTCCCCCGCATCGAGTTCGCGCACCACGTGCATGGAAGTGACGCCCGCCTCGGAGTCGCCCGCATCGATCGCCGCCTGGATGCATGCGGCACCGCGGTATTTCGGCAGCAGCGAGGCATGCAGGTTGATGATCGCCTTGCGCGGCAGGGCCAGGATGTTTTGACGCAGGATCTGGCCGTATGCCATCACCACAAGCAGGTCCGGCTCCAGCGCCGAAAGCTCGCCGGCGGCATCGCCGATCTTTTCCGGCTGCAACACGGGAATGCCGGCGGCCAGCGCGAGCTTCTTGACCGCCGGAGGCGTGAGCGTCTGGTGGCGGCCCACCGGCTTGTCCGGTTGGGTCACCAAGGCCAGCGGGCGCGGACCGTACTCCAATAGGTAACGCAGCGATGGCAACGCGATGTCACCGGTGGCGATGAAAACAAGCCTCGTTGCGGAATCACTCATGGCAGGCGCGCAATCTAGGAACGAGCCGATATGCCCGCAAGGATCAATCACCGGGATGCCACCAGGAACACAAGCACCGGAATCAACAAGGCCAGATCCACCAGAACGCGCAGCAGATCCATGCGGAAGTTCCCACGCAGCCGGTTGAGCGCATACAACAGGCCGGCACCGGTGAGAATGGCATAAAAGAACGGCCTTGTGGCGCCCTCCTCGTCCATCAGCGCATAGGCCAGCGCGACGGCTCCCAGCAAGGTCAGCGGCAGAGTGAGTGAAAGCTCGTCGGTGGCGTTGGTTTCGACATCCGCCGAGCGGAAGGCATGCTCCCAAAGATCGATGGCGGATATGTTGAGGATGCACAAGACAGCAAAGCAAACGAACTCGCGCGATGCGAGCATGTCATAAATGTCATATTCATATCGATAGAGATGCGCCGTCATCGCCGTGCCGAAAGCGAAGGTCAGGCCGGCGAGGATGTTCTTGGTGTGAGGAACCTCGCGAGGATCCTGCGAGGACAGCATCGAGAGGCCGAAAAATCCGGCGACCATCACTCCGCCAAGCAGCAGGTGTTTGTAGATGGCCATCGGCATTCTCATCACCACCAGCGCCACCGCCGTAACACCCGCAAGCAACAGGCCGACGCGGAAAAACTTCAAGTGCTCCACATGAAACCGGTGGCGCGGCTCAAGCGCGGCCTTGGTCCCGCCGGCCAGCGATGCGTCCAGCAAGCGGTCCGCCGCATAAATGATCCACACCGCGAGTCCGAGCGATGCATACGCCTCCCACGGGTGGTAACCGAGCCGCCAGGTTTTGGCGAAGACAAACAACCATGCCATGGCCACCAGCGGGGCATCCAGACTCAGCAGGTTGGGGAGAAGCCACAAGGGCTTGCGGTTCAGGGCGGGCACGACGCGCGGAACATCCCCGAGAGACATCCCGATGGCAAGCCGGATTCCGGCTCCGAGGCAGACGCATCAAAATAGCTTGGATCTACCGCAAAGGATCGCAGAGAGAATCCTCTTTGCGTTTGCTTGGCGCTCTTTGCGGCTCTGCGGTGAAAAAAAATCTGAGATGTAGATGATGCGGCTCTGGTCTCAGGCCATGATATCGGTCGCCACTTGTTCAGCGGCTATTTGTCCGGCGAGGCGGGCGACCAGTGCCAAGCCGAAATCCATCGCCGTGCCCGCGCCGCGGGAGGTGATCAGGATTCCATCCTCCACCACCCGCTCGTCGAGCGCGCCGGGCAGGGTTTTTCTAACCGATTGGTGGGCGGTGAAACGTTTGCCATCCAGCAATCCCGCATCCATCAGCACCAGCGGCGCGGCACAGATCGCGGCAACCGGCTTGCCGGTCTTGGCAAACTCACGTGCCAGCGTGGCGGCGCGACCATCCTTGCGCAGGTTCGCCACTCCCGGACCGCCGGGAATGAGCAGCAGGTCGAACTTGGCGGTGTCCAGGCTGACCAGCGAGACGTCCGCTTCCACGCGGATCCCACTGCGTCCGATGGCGGTCTTGCGCTGCAGTGATGCCACCACCACCTCGATGCCCGCACGGCGCAAAAGATCCACCGGAGTGATCATTTCGATTTCCTCGAATCCATCCACCAACAGGCAAAGCACGCGTGTTTTCATGACCCTTTCAGCTTCTCAGAATTTCAGTTTTTTAGCTTTTACCTAAACCAATCCCACCGCGCGGCGGA
>CAXNHR010000084.1:0-10442 GCA_964202135.1 Luteolibacter sp.
GCAAGGATGACAATGGCAAGACCATCGAGTTCTCCGTGAAAGTCGGCGACAAGGTGCTCATCTCCAAATACGGCGGCACCGAAGTCAAACTCGACGGACAGGAAGTCCTCATCATCAACGAATCCGACATCCTCGGCATCGTCGGCTGACCGCCTGCGGCGGAGTTATTCGTTATTGGTTAAAAGTTATTGGGATATCCCAGAACCGCCAATCCAACGACGCTCCGTCTCTTCCACCAATAACCAATAACAAATAACTTCTAACTAGTAACCACATCATGGCCAAACAACTACAATTCGACGAATCCGCCCGCCAAGCCCTGCTTCGCGGTGTTGAGAAACTCGCCCGCGCCGTCAAGGCAACCCTCGGACCAGCCGGTCGCAATGTCATCATCGACAAGAAATTCGGCTCCCCGACCATCACCAAGGACGGCGTTTCCGTCGCCAAGGAAATCGAACTCGAGTGCCCCTATGAAAACATGGGTGCACAACTCATCCGCGAAGTTTCTTCCAAGACTTCGGACATCGCCGGTGACGGCACCACCACTGCCACGGTTCTCGCCGAAGCCATCTACAAGGAAGGCCTTCGCAACGTGACCGCCGGTGCCAATCCGATCTCGCTGCAACGCGGCATCATGAAGGCCACCGAGGCGATCGTCGCCCAACTCAAGACCCTTTCCAAGCCCGTCTCCGACGCCAAGGAAATCGCCCAGGTTGCCTCGATCTCCGCCAACTCCGACGCCGAAATCGGTGACATCATCGCCGAAGCCATGGACAAGGTCGGCAAGGACGGCACCATCACCGTGGAAGAAGCCAAGGGCATCGAAACCACCCTCGAAGTGGTCGAAGGCATGCAGTTCGACAAAGGCTACCTCAGCCCCTACTTCGTGACCAATCCCGAGTCCATGGAAGTGTTCCTTGAGAACGCCTACATCCTCATCAACGAGAAGAAGATCTCGTCCCTCAAGGACATGCTTCCGCTCCTTGAAAAGGTCGCCAAGACCGGCCGCCCGATGCTCATCATCGCCGAAGACGTCGAAGGCGAAGCACTCGCGACCCTCGTCGTCAACAAGCTCCGCGGCATCCTCAACATCGCCGCCGTCAAGGCTCCTGGTTTCGGCGACCGCCGCAAGGCCATGCTCGAAGACATCGCCATCCTCACCGGTGGCCGCGTCATCACCGACGACCTCGGCATCAAGCTGGAGTCCGTGGAACTCAGCGACCTCGGCGAGTGCAAGCGCATCACCGTGAGCAAGGAAAACACCGTCCTCGTTGAAGGCGGCGGCACTTCCGAAGCCATCACCGGCCGCGTGAACCAGATCCGCCGCCAGATCGAGGAAACCACCAGCGATTACGACCGCGAAAAGCTCCAAGAGCGTCTTGCCAAGCTCGCCGGCGGTGTGGCCGTCATCAACGTCGGTGCCGCCACCGAAACCGAGATGAAGGAAAAGAAAGCCCGCGTCGAAGACGCCCTCCACGCGACCCGTGCGGCCGTTGAAGAAGGCATCGTCGCTGGCGGTGGCACCGCCCTCATCCACGCTCTCGCGGCTGCTTGTGCCGCCAAGTGCTGTGACGCAGCCTCTAACGAAGACGAGAAGACCGGCATGGGCATCGTCGCCCGCGCCGTGGAAGCTCCGCTTCGCCAGCTCGTCGCCAACGCTGGCCGCGAAGCCGCACTCATCGTTGAGCGCGTCAAGAACGACAAGGATGGCTTCGGCTACAACGTCGCCACCGACAAGTTCGAAGACCTCATCGCTTCCGGCGTGGTCGATCCTACCAAGGTCACCCGCACCGCGCTTCAAAACGCGGCGTCGATCTCCGGCCTCCTGCTCACCACCGAGTGCCTCATCACCGACCTTCCCGCCAAGGAGCCCCAAGGCGGCGGCGGTGGTGGTCACGACCACGGAATGGGCGGAATGGGCGGCATGATGTAAACCGATCATGCGACGGTCATAGACCGACGCTACAGCTAACAAAAAGCCGGGCGGGGAAACCTGCCCGGCTTTTTTCGTTTGGAGCCCCGGTTGTTTCATGGTTCTCGAAGCCATACCCGTGCCGAATCAGGAAATCCGTGCCTTCCGAGCCGCACGTTTCCTCCTTCCTCCAACAACTTGGCGCTTGGATCAGTCGGCCTAGGCGTGCATTCTCCGGCGCATGAGAGACACGGCTGTTTCGCTGTTGCAGGAATTGACCGAGGCCCACTCGGTGCCCGGCCATGAAGATGAAGTCCGCGCTATTTTCGTGGATGAACTCGCCGAGTGCGGTGAACTCGCTACCGACCGCAATGGCTCGGTCTTCTGCGAAACCGGCAGTGATGGCCCGCGGGTGATGGTGGCCGGCCACATGGATGAGGTCGGGTTTCTGGTGCAAAACATCACGCCGGACGGCTTCATCCAGTTCGTTGCCGTGGGCGGTTGGTGGGAACACAACCTGCTTGCCCAACGCGTTGAAATCCTCACCCGCAGCGGCAACAAAATCCTCGGTGTGATCGCTTCCCGTCCGCCGCATTTCCTGCCCGATAACCAGCGTCGGCAAGTCATGCACATCGACCAGATGTTCATCGATGTCGGTGCGGAAAACCGCCGCCAGGCAGTCGATGAACTCGGCATATCTCTGGGCGATCCGATCGCGCCTTGCTCCGCCTTCACGCCGATGGCGCGTGAGGATTATTTCATGGCCAAAGCCTTCGACAACCGGGTGGGCATGGCCGGGGTCATTCAGGCAGGGCAAATCCTCACCCAGTCGATGCACCCGAACCGCCTGATCCTCTGCGGCACCGTGCAGGAGGAAGTCGGCCTGCGCGGAGCTAAAACTGCGGCCAACTTCGCAATGCCCGATGTGGCAATCGTCCTTGAAGGCCCGCCGGCCGATGATGCGCCCGGGTTTTCCCGTGCGGAAAGCCAGGGCCGGCTCGGCGGTGGCGTGCAGATCCGCATGTTCGACCCCACCGCCATCGCCAATCCTCGGCTGGCACGGTTGGCCATCGACACCGCCCGTGACGCAGGCATCCCGCATCAGGTGACCGTGCGCCGCAGCGGTGGCACTGATGCCGGCTCGTTCCACCTCGCCAACCATGGCATTCCCAGCATCGTGCTCGGTGTGCCGGCCCGCTACATCCACTCGCACAACGCCATGATCGACGTCAACGATCACCTGCACATGGTCTCGCTGGTCATCGCGTTGGTCCGGCGGCTCGATCAGGAGACGGTCGATGGCTTGTCGGCCTATCTGTAAGAATCGCCAGCCTCGCGGATTTTCCACTCGCATCCGCCGGGGGGCTCGGCATCTTTCCCGGCATGAGAAATTATGGATCGATCATTGGTGCCTTTTCCTCGCTCCTTCTCGCCGCCTCGGCGTTGTTTCCGGCCCACGCCCAACTGCCCACGCTCGAAAGCGAGCAATGGCGCGGTTTTTTTGCAGGCCAAAGCAACAAGCGCTTCCAGTTAGGCGTGTCTTCCCAAGGTGGAATCGAAATCAAACTGCTCGACCGCAGCGGCTCGCCGATTGGCAATCGGCCCTATGAAATCGTACCGATCATTGTCGAAACCCTGCCGAATGGAACTCCCGCATTCCGGGATCACGAACCCGAGACGCTCGAAACCACCGACCCCACCACCGATAAGCTTGAGAAAACCACTTTCCGCGCCAAGACCAAATCCGGCATTCCCTTTGAGGTCACCGTCGAGGAATCGCGCGGTATTTTTTTGCTCGGTGGCCGCGTGACCGATCCTGCAGTCACCAAAAACCCGGTTGCATTTTCCTTCGTCATCCGCATGCCCGATCTTTATACCAACGAAGTGAAGAAGATCGAAGAAACCGAAAACGAGCGCGAGAAGAAGAAACTCCTAAAAGCCTTTGAGAAAAAAACCACTGGCGACCGAGCTTCGTGGAAATGGACCGATGGCACGAAGACAAGGCAATCGCTCAACGATAAAATCGAAATTTCCTCCAAAGAAATCAATGGCCCGGGCATCGCCGAGTTCGAGATCGAGGCCGTGGCCTTTGAGGAACACAAGTTCCAGTTCACCGCAGCTCCGAATTCCTCGATGAAACTGGTTGGCAGATCCCCCGAGGCGGCCGCGCTCAATAGCGGCTTCGCGATCCTCTGGTCGCAAGACCCCGCCAAGGATCCCAAAAGCGAAGCCCGCCTCGCCGTGAGCGTGCGATAGGCCGGCGCGGCTTGGCATGCTCGCGCGTCATCCGCCGGGCCCGTTTTTCCGCTGGCATCCGGCAGCACCTCCGGCATCTTTCGCTGCATGAAATGGCAATTCCGCCTTAGCGCATTCATCGTCTCCTTCATCCTCTCAGCCACCGGCTTGCAGCCGCTTCAAGCACAGCTCCCAAGCATCGATAAACAACCATGGATCGGCTATTTCGCCGCACACACCAGCAACCGTTGCCAAATCGGCGTCTCCACGATGGGAGAACTGCATCTCAAGCCAGTCGTGTCCGGTTCCTCCATCGCCGATAGTTATGTCATCCACATCGAGCCCACTGTGTTGGAAACCCAAACCAGTGGAAAAACCGTCGCCAAACGCCTGATTGCCGACTCGCTCGAAACCACCGATTCCGCCACCGAGAAACTCGAAAAAGTCACCTATCGTGGCAAGGTCTCTGGCAACGCCACCTTTGAGGTCACCGTCGAGCAAAACCGCGGAATCATCTATCTAGGCGGTCGCCTGCTGGATCCCGGAAACCTCAAGAATCCGCTCAAGTTCGTGATTTCCGTGAAAATCCCCAAGCTCCAACCAACCGCGCGCAAATCCGGGGCCGATCTCAGCGAACGGGAAAAACGCCGTGAGGAAAAGGCACTCGCCGACAAACTCCGGGGCGACCGGCTCTCACTCAAACGCAGCGACGGTTCGGCGCTCAGACTACCCTTGTCCGAACCGGTCGATGCCGGCTCCGGGGAAATCAACAAACCGGACATCACCGAGTTGGAATTGCAGAGCGAGACCTTCCGCGGCCGCAAGCTCATGCTCACCGCCTCACCCGGCACCGCAATGACCCTTTCCAACTCCAAATCCGCTCCACTCTACCAAGGCTTCGAGGTCGCATGGACTCCAGTTCCGACCAAGGACCCTGATGGCAGTGCCCGCCTTGCGATCAGTTTCCGCTGATTTCCAGACACTTGGCAGATTTTTGTTCGAGTGAACATCTTTTTTCTTGCGCTGCCCCGCTTGCCGGGCCATATCCCGTGCATCCCAACCCCACACACCCATGGCAGCCAAAACAACCGCAGAAGAATCCGCTAACGATAAACTCCAAGAGGCCCGCAAACGCAACCTCGACCTCGCCATCGCCCACATTCAGAAGGAATTCGGCGAAGCCGCCATCATGCGCCTCGGCGATGGAAACTGCGTCGATGTCGATGTCATCCCGACCGGCAATCTGCTCATCGACCGCGCCCTCGGTGTCGGCGGATTCCCCCGCGGCCGAATCGTCGAAGTGTTCGGTCCGGAATCCTCCGGCAAAACCACCCTCACGCTCACGGCGATCGCCCAAGCCCAGAAACGCGGTGGCCTCGCCGCCTTCATTGACGTTGAGCACGCACTCGATCCGCAATACGCCCGCAAACTCGGCGTCAACCTCGACGATCTGCTCATTTCCCAACCCTCGTCCGGTGAGGAAGCCCTGCAAATCTGCGAAGCCCTCGTCCGCTCCAATGCCATCGACGTCATCGTGCTCGACTCCGTCGCCGCGTTGGTCACCAAACAGGAACTCGACGGCGAGATTGGCGATTCCACGGTCGGTGCGCAGGCCCGCCTGATGAGCGCCGCAATGCGCAAGCTCACCGCGCTGATTTCCAAGGCCCGCACCGTCTGCATCTTCACCAACCAGATTCGCGAGAAAATCGGCGTCATGTTCGGCAACCCGGAAACCACACCCGGCGGCCGCGCGCTCAAGTTCTTCGCCTCGGTGCGTGTCGATATCCGCCGCATCGGCCAGATCAAGGCCACCGACGGCACCGTCACCGGCAACCGCACCAAGATCAAGATCGTCAAGAACAAGGTCGCCCCGCCGTTCACCGAAGCCGAGTTCGACATCATGTATAACGAAGGCATTTCCTCCACCGGCTCGCTGCTCGATCTCGCGCTGGAAATGGAAATCGTCCAGAAGCGTGGTTCCTGGTTCTCCTACAACGGCACCCAACTCGCTCAAGGCCGCGATGCCGCCAAGGAACTTCTCAAAGGTGATGCCGCCCTCTACGAGGACATCGAAGCCAAGGTCAAGGAAGGCCTCGAGGCCAAGAAGAAGAAGTAGCCCGCCCGTTTTCTCACTGCAGCGGCTTGATCAATGTCATGGCTTCCTCGCTGCCGAGGCGGCCGGCGATGCGGGTGCAGGCGGCGACAAGGGACTTGCGCTGGGGTTCCTCGGTGGTGGTGGCCTTGGCGCAGAGAGTGCGGAGGTCGTCGATGGAAGCGGTGAAATACAGTGATTTGAGTGCCTCACGCGCGGCTTCTTCATCGGAGCCGGCGAGGATTTCGATCAGAATGGCATTGCCGCCCGGGATCGCCCGGATGGGAGCAGCCTTGATGGCGGCGAGCCGCGCATCACCGGAGCCGTCTTTGAGATTGGCAAGCAGGACGGAATCGGCCTCTGGATAAGCATTGGCGGCCAGTGCGATGGCGGCTGCCTGGTTGATGCGCGGCTCGCGGGCTGATAAGGCACCGAGTGCGGCATGGATGGCACCCGCGGTGGGCATGCGGCCAAGAGCGGCAAGGGCGGCGATGCGCTCGTCCACGGATTCCGCCACCAGCGCGGAAAGTGCGATTTTTTCCGCAACCGCCGCATCCTTGAAGTAGTGCAGGTGGCCAAGCACCACCAGTCGGTCGTCGGCAGGCATTTGGGCGAACCCTTGGGCAAGTGTGCCGGTGATGGCGGGGCTGTTTTGCTCCAATCCGCGAGCCAAGGCGGTGTGGCGCAGTGCGGCGGATTCGCTCCGCGCGGCGGTGGCGATCAACTCGTCGTGATTTTCAGCACCGGCGGTGGCGCTGAGAAAGGCGGCGGTTTTGAGCACGGAATCCTGAGTGCCGTGGAAAATTTTTGCCGCGGTTTTTGGATCACCGCTGCTGGCAATTAGCAGGGCGCGCCCGACCTCGGGCACGGCTGCGGCAGGCAGTTTGCCGCCAGCCAGCGCTTCCTTCAAGGGTGCGACGGCGCGGGCACCGAGCTTGGCCAGTGCGGCGGCTGCGATGCGGGCGTGTTGCGGGTCGGGGTCTTGCAGGAGCTCTGCAAGCGGCGCAATGGCGGCATCGCTGCCTTGCAGGGCGAGCGAGTCGGCAAAACCGGCTTTGGCGCGGAAATCGCTGGCAGCGCGCAGAGCCTCGGCAAGCACGGCACTGGCGGCGGGGGAGGGGATCGCTTCGAGCACCTGGCGGGCTTCCTCGGCGAGCATGGCGTCGCCGCCCTTCAGAATCGAAGTAAGGGTTTCCACGGCATCTTCGGTGACGATGCGGCGCATGGCGCGCAGCAGGTATTTTTTCGCCTCGCGGGTGGTGGTGGCATCGTTGAGCACAGCGCAGAGTGTGCGCGTGGCGGCGGCGAAGTCGCCACGGTCCGGCAGGGTGGCGGTGTCCACCAATGCGTCGAGCTCGGCGCGGGCTTTGAATTGATCGTCATACGACTCGCTGGCGAACTTGGCGGCCACCGTGGTCACGGCGGCTTGGTCGAGCGCGGCGCATGGCATGGCCAGCAGCAGAGGAATGAACAGAATGGTCAAAAGTTTCATGGGAGGTATCATCTAACAAAAAGTTCAACCTGGCAGGCTGTAGGGTGCGCGGCGAGGCCGGTCGCACATGCGTGAGGCGGCGGGGTCGCCGATGACTTGCTCGGCCTGCGGGTCCCAGCGGACTGGGCGGCCGAGGCGCTCGGCGATGCTACTGAGGTGGCAGAGGGTGGCGGTGCGGTGGCCGATCTCGACGTTGCAGATCGGTTGGCAGCGCGTGCGGATGCCCTGCAGCCAGTTCTGGCGGTGGTCGCGTGATTCGTAAAGGCGCACATCGCCGGATTTGAAGACCAGATTGTTGAGGCCTGGAGGCGTGGTTTCCAGCTTGCCACCGCGTGAAACGAGCACTTCGCCTTCTTCGCCGATGAAGCGGATCATGTGGCCCCGGGTGCCGCCGTCGCGCACCACCTTGGTGCCGTCGGCATAGAAATGATGTTGGCATGGCGCGCCGCCGTAGCCTTTGGGAACGAAGCGAACCGGGCCGGAATCATCCATGCCGAGTGCCCACTGGACGATATCGAAGTGATGTGCGCCCCAGTCGCCGTTTTTGCGCGAACCGTAATCCCAGAACTTTCGCCAGCCGCCACCATAATTGCTTTTGACTCGATCCGGATGATAGGATTCCCAAGGTGCGGGACCGAGCCAGCGGTCGTAGTCGAGATATTCCGGCACAGGTTGTTCGGGAAACTGCGCTCCCGGCTCGAACTCGCCCAGGACGCAGGCAATGGTGTGGACTTTGCCGATGTAGCTATTGCGCACCAATTCTGCGGCTCTGCGGAAGGCGGCATCGGACCGCTGCTGTGAGCCGACCTGCAGGATGCTGCCATAACGGGCCGCGGCCGCCCGCATCGCCTTGCCTTCATCCACGGTGAGAGTCATGGGTTTCTCGACATAGACGTCCTTGCCGTGGCGCATGGCATCGATGGAAATCGCCGCGTGCCAGTGGTCCGGAGTGCAAACCATCACGGCATCCACATCCGGTCGTGCGCAGAGCTCGCGGTGGTCATTGTAGCCATCGCAGGCTGCGCCTTTTTCCTTGGCCTCGGCCATCGCTTTTTCGAGCACTTGGCGGTTCACATCGCACAGCGCGACCACTTGGGTGGACGGTTGGGTCAGGCAGAATCCGCGGTGGCCGCCGGAGATCAGGCCGTTGCCGACGATTCCGATATTGATGCGGCTGTTAGGTCCGACATTGCCAGCCCTACCGAGGACGCGCGATGAAAGAATCATCGGCGCAGATGAGGCAAATGCCGTGGCGAGGCCGCCCTTGAGAATCTGCCGGCGTGTGAATGAGGGTTTAGAAGGATTCATTGTTTTTTGAGTCGAGGCTGATCCAGGCAGCGTTTCTTAATAGATGCCATTTTGGGAGCCGCTGGCGCTTGACCACCCGCGGCGGTTGCTGGAATCGCTCAATTCGCTTTGAAATTCCTCGAATGCGCGGGAGAAGGAATTTTCCGCGACGCGCGAGCGGCCGATCAACGGCAGGCCGGAGGCGCGCCCTTTTCCTTGAGCGAGGGTGCGGCGCTTCTCGGTGAGAGCGATGTGGGTGTCGGTGTTGATCGGGCCGGCATCCATCACGAATTCCAACTGCATGTCGCCTGCACCATCGCGCACTGTGACCAGTCCGTGGTCGCGCAAGGCCCTCTCAAGATCGGGAACGAACAATCGCTCGCGCTCGGAAAGCGCGGCCGGCATGCCAACCGTCGGCGGGCCTGATTCAGGACTGAATGGTGTGCGTGTGTTGCTGGCGCAACTGGCGAAGAGAACCACGAGAAACAAGGAAATGGCGCGAAAAAATGTCTGCATCGCGGGAATCATAAGAACCATGGCCCGCATTGCAACCGAAAGAAAACCACTGCAGTGCTCAACGCATCACATACTCAAGCAACAGGCTTTGTATGGCGCAGTAGAATTGGGATCTGAGGAAGGCATTGCGGCTCGGGGGGGGCAGATCCGCGGGTTGCAGGCTTTCCGCTGGCCCGAAGTGGTGGATTTCCTCCAGCGCGAGCCGCGCCTGGTTGAGGGCGCTATACCATTGCCCCGCATCCTCGGTGGTGATCCAAAGCGGGCCGGGACCACCGCCGCATTCGACGTGCGCGGAGGCGATGGCGGATGCGATATGAGTGAGGTCCGCATGGAACGCCTCTTCAAGATCGGGCACCACGTATTCCTGCCAATCGGGAGCCACGTCTTCATCGGTGATGAGATTTCCGAGGCGCGCGGCGAGTTTTTTATCGCAGGAAATCGCATCGTGGGTGATGCCTTGCAGCAAGGTCCAATCGCCCGGATCCTCGGCATCGATGCGCAGGCCGCCTTCCAATGTGGGCAGGATTTTCACTCGGCTTTTTCCAGTGAGGATTTCAATTGGTGCGACTGGAGTTGCTGGACATAGAACTCCGCCTTCTCGCGCTGGCCGTTCCAGACGATCGAGCGCCCCTGCTTGTGCACCTGCAACATGAGAATGGCTGCTTTCTTATCATCGTAGCCGAAAATTTTCATCAATACATAAGTGACATCACAAGTGTCCGGTTGTAACTAAAACAAATTCAATTGGTTAGGATCAGGGTTGATGAAAGTTCTGTGGTCAGTTTCCATAAGTAGCTCATTTAGAGTGACTTTTTCGAACGGATGAACGCTCAAAAGCTGCAAAGTTCTGTGGAGCGTGCCGGGCAGCTTGAGCTGCTTGTGGAGGATTGCGATTATCAGGTAGGTGG
>CAXNHR010000085.1:0-10332 GCA_964202135.1 Luteolibacter sp.
ATCGAGCACGTGGATGATGAAATCCGCGAGTATGGCTTCCTCGAGCGTGGCCTTGAAAGCCTCGACCAGGCGGTGGGGCAGATTTCTAACAAAACCAACGGTGTCGGTGACGAGCAACGGTTGGCCGTCGGGCAGTTCGATGCGGCGGGTGGTGGTGTCCAGCGTGGCGAACAGCATGTCCTTGGCCATGACATCGGCACCGCTCAGGGCATTGAGCAGCGAGGACTTGCCGGCATTGGTGTAGCCGACGATGGCGGCGTGCGGCGTCTCGTGTTTCTCGCGCTCCTTGCGCTGGGTCTTGCGCTGTTTGCGCACGAGTTCGAGTTCGCGCTTGCAGCGGTCGATGGCGACGTTGGCGAGACGGCGGTCGATTTCGATTTGTTTCTCGCCCATGCCGCGGGCCGCGCCGCCGCCCATGCCGCCGCCGGAGCCGCCCTCGCGATCGAGGTGGCCCCACATGCGCGCCAGGCGGGGGAGTGCGTATTGCATGCGGGCGAGCTCCACCTGGAGGCGGGCCTCCTTGGTGTGGGCGCGCCTTGCGAAGATGTCGAGAATCACCTCCTCGCGGTCGATCACGCAGAGGTCGGCGAGTCTTTCCCACTCGCGCTGCTGGGATGGGGCGAGGCCGTTGTCGATGACGATGACGTCGCACTCATGGGCGCGGGCGAGTTCGACGATCTCTGCGGCCTTGCCGGTGCCGCAGAGGAATTTTTTGTGCATCTCACGGCAGCGCGGCAGCACGCTCTCGGCGATTTCGATGCCGAGGGTTTTGACGAGTTCACCGAGCTCATCGAGAAGCGACGCCGCCTCGTCCTCCTCACGGGGATCAAAGTAAAAGCGCACCAGCAGCGCGCGCTCGACCATTTGGGGTTTTTCCCTGACTTCAAACATGCGCGGCAGAACTAGCACCGGGCGTAGGTTTCCGCGAAGCCAAATTTGAGTCATGGACTCAGTCAGAAGCACCCGCAGCAAGGGCCAATCACTCGCGCGGATTGTAATGATAGCGAATCACTCCATAAATCAAGCCCCCGGAGACGAAATGAAACTGTAATATGCCAGATCAATAAACAGGAATTCCGCTTGCCTCGGGCAACAGGCGCAGGCGGAGTGAGCATGTGGTGGGCTGGAGATGGCTGGCTTCCTGGAAGGATTCGGCGGAGAAGAAAGGAGTGGCGCGTCCGCAGATGCACATAGCGGAAGCGCTGGAGGCGTGCGGACTGAAGTCCGCGCTCCATCTGCCCGAGCTCGGCATGGCTGGGATGCTGCGGTGCCGGGTGAGGAATTTCACGGATGGAGCGGTGATCGGCAGCCGCGCGGTTAGAGAAAGGCGATGAGGAAAACGGCGAACAGTGCCGCGAGGACCAGCAGGGCAATTGCGGCGAAACCTGCGATGCGGTCGCTAATGGTGGTGTTGGGTCGGTAGGACGAGGCGGATTTTGGAAAAACGACGAGGGCGTAGAGCATGCCGGCGAGCAGACCGCCGGCGTGGGCGGCATTGTCGATGAAGCGGTAACCAACCAGGCCGATGAAGGCGGTGAGCAACACGCCGGCGAGCAAGCGCCGTCTGGCCGAACGCGGGACGAGGCGTGAGTGGAGCGACTCGAAAACCAGCAGAAATCCCAGCCAGCCCATCAAGCCGCCGGACGCGCCGACCGAGGGGGCTGACACAAAGCGAGCGGAGAGTTCGCCGCCCACGCAGGCCGAAAAAAGGAACACCAGCGGCACATGCGGCCAGCGCGCGAAGACCTCGACGCGCTTGCCGAGATAAAGCAGGGCGGCGGCGTTCAGCAGGAAGTGAAGGGGGTGCCCATGCAGAAAGGGGGCGGTAAGGAGCCGCCACCATTGGCCCGCGTGATAGGCAGGCTTGACGAGACCTGCGGCGTTGATCGAATCACCGGGCAACAACTGCGCGAGGCCCACCAGCCCGACGAGCCCGAGCAACAAACGGGTGGCCGGCGCTTTTTGTGCCTGCAGCCAGGTTTCAAAACGCAGCGCAGGCACCACGGTGGCGACGTTTTCGGCCGTCCAGTGATCGAATTCCCGCAGGTGTTTGCGAGCCTGATACCATGGAATGAAGGCGAAAATCAAAAACATCAGCAGTGTGATGCCCATCGACATGGAAGTGGCAATGGCGCGCATTGCGAAACCAAGGCGTCCCGCGGCATCCGCGTTGCCCGGCGCATGGGTCCAGCCCTGATAGAGCATGTAAACGGCCAATCCTCCAAGCAGGAATCCAAACCAGCGGAGCTTGTCCCGTGAATCGAGCAAATCATCGGCTGCAAAGCGTTTGCGAGCGGCGAGCACGGCATCCGCAGCGCCGGGAACTTCCTCGGGCACGATCATGTGCGGGTGCTCCGGCGTCCATGTGAGAACCACGCGGGCATCGCGGTCGTCACGGATCGCGGTGATCAAGGCCTGGGCGGAATCGCATGGATGCCGTCCGCTCTTGGGATCCACCCAGCCCCAGCCGGGAGGCGATTGCGGAAAAGCTTCCTGCCGCGCCCAGACCGGCACATCAGGAGTTTCTCGGGCGGCTTGCGTCACCCTGGTCAAGCGTCAAGGTTGGCCGGAATTTTGTTCCGGAGTGGCAGAATCTTCAGCCGCTGGGTTCTGCTCGGCGGGAGCGGCTGGTGCCTCGGCGGGCGCAGTTTGCTCGGCGGGAGCGGCTGGTGCCTCGGCAGGCGCAGTTTGCTCGGCGGGAGCGGTTTGTTCAGTCGGTGCGGCAGGAGCGGTTTCGGTGGCTGGCAGTTCCTCAAGCAAGGACTTGGGTTGGGCATCGGCCGGGGTTTCGGCGGGCTCGGCGGCTTTGGCCTCGGCAGCGGGAGGCTCCACGGCGATGATGCTGGTTTTCTTGTTCTGATGGCCGATGAGGACGGCCAGCGTGAGGCTGATGAGGAAAAACAAGGAACCGAGATAGACCGTGCCGCGCTGCAGGACGTTGGTGGTGCGGGCACCGAAAACCTGATCGGTCACACCGCCACCGAATGCGGCACCGAGACCTTCCTGTTTCGGGCGTTGCATCAGGATGAGCAGGGTCATCAGCAGACAAACAATAAAGAACACCACCAACAGCAAGTTGATGGAAATGGAGAGCCAGTCGATCGCGGCGAGGTTCATGGGCGCGGGACTATGGGGAGGCCTTAGCAGCTTGTAAAGCGGTGAGTTGACGTGATTTTGCACATGATTTTCCGCTGTTTTTTGACGAAAAAAGGCCGGGCGGGTTTTCCCGCCCGGCCTGAATGGATGAGCTGCCGGTCAGAGGTCGCCTTCCTTGATGTCGATCGCGGCGTAGTCTCCGTCCTTGCGGCGGTAGATGATGCTCAGGCAGCCGCGGCGGGCGCTCTTGTAGAGCACGAAGGGGCGGTCCGAGAGTTCAAGCTGCATGATGGCGTCCTCCTTATACATCGTCCGGATGCCGTAATTGTCCGGGTGGATGATGTAAGGTTCGGGGTCGTGCTCGGATTCGGCCGGGTGATCGATGGCTTCCTCGGTGAAGAAGCGCTCTTCGAGGTGGCGGATGGACTCGTTGCGATGGGGCCGGTTTTTCTTGAGCAGGCGCGTCTTGTGCTTGCGCATGCGGCGGGCGATTTTTTCGATAGTCTCATCGAGCGCTGCATACATGTCCTTGCCCTCGGTGTGAGCCTCGATGGTGATGTGGTTGGCGCAGAAAAGGATGATTTCGGCGACGTGTCGGTTTTTCTGAACATCGAGAATGGCCTTGGCTTCGATGATCCGCGGGTAGTCGAGATGAAGTCCCTCGATTTTCCGGTGGGCGTGTTCGCGGAGTGCATCAGTCACTTGTTCGTGCCTCACGGTGACGGTGATCGGCAGGTTGACGTTGGCGGTTTGCATGGTTTTGTCGTTTGGTTTGGGTGAATGGACGGCAGTTTCATCTGCCCTATCCATCAGACATTGTGCATGAGCCTCACCACGAATGCCATGATGTTCTTTAAAAAAATTCCGCATCTCTTGCGGTGGACGGCGCATCACTCCGGCGTGGTGAGGTCCTCGAAGGAGGGCGCGCCGACGGGTGGGCCGTCAGCGCCAGTGGGCTCCGGCTTGGAGGAATCGAGCAGTTCGAGGAAATTGTCACTGGGATTCCTGGCGTTGCCACTGATGGTCAGGCTGAGCCAGCGGAATCCCTCTTTGGCGGGGCCGGCCATGGCATCGATGCGGCGGTTTGAAGCCGCGCGCACCATGGCCTCGGCGATGCCGACCTCGAGCTGCCCGCTGAGCCTGCGGTCGGCACCCATGGCGAGATTTCCGCGCAGCATCATGCGGCCCTTGTGCTCGAATTTGAGGTCCTCGAAGGCGACTTCCGTGCCGTTGCGCCGCAAGGTGCCGGTGGCATCAATCTCGAAGACCGGTCGCTCGAACCAACTGTCCTCCAGCAAGTGGGCGAGGCTGGCGAGGAATGGAAAACCGCCGAGTTCGATGGCATGGGTCGGCGAGTTGGAGAATGAAACGGCGAGCGAGGCGGCGGAGTCCGAGTCCGGCGTGAAGGAGAGTTGGTTTGAGTCCAGCGAGGTGACGCTGTGGATCCTGCCGGAGATCAATTCGCCCATATCGGGGCCGGCGATCCCGGTGAGCAGGAAATTTTCGAGTCGGACGTCGAGTTTGGACGGTCGGTCGGGGTTGTAAGGAGAAACAATGCCGCTGAGATCGAGGAAGCCGCGATTGTCGTTTTCGTGCAGCAGCCGCATGCCGACGATGTCGAGTTCTTTGCCGCGGAACTCGATGTGCGAGCGGTCGAGTTTGATTTTGTGCCACCCGCGGATGGAGATCTCGCCGCGGTTGAGCAGGAGCAGAGGACGGCCGTTGTCATTGACCGGCTGAAACGAGGCCTCGGTCTCACGCATTTGGATCAAGGGCTGGGCCGGATCACCAACCCTCATCTGGAGCCGGGAAATGGCGTAGCGATCGAAGCGCACCGGCATCGGGCCATCGCCCGGGGCTATCGCACGCAGTGGTTTCCCGGGCTGGGGGACGGTCAGGCTGAGAATGCCCTCGCTGGCGGTGATTTCCTCACCGATGAGCGATTTGCCGAGAAAAGACACCGGCGTGATGGTCGCTCCGACGCCGCGCATCGAAAGCTCGTGCAGGGCATTGCCCTCGGGCCAGGTGAGGATGAGCTGGCCGGCGTTGGCGCGCGTCGGGTTGACGCGGAATTGTTCGAGCTCGACCTGTGCGCCGCTGGTTTGCGAGACCATTCGGACGAGGTTTTCGCGGAACGGTGCGCTGTTGGCGTAGATGATGGCAATGCCCATGGTGAAAACCACAAGCAGAACCAGAATCACGGCGCTGGAAATTTGGATCATGCGGGAGCGCCGCTGTTGCTGGAGCTCCTCCTTGTGAGGTTGGTGCGAGCGGCGCTTGCGTTTGCGGACGCGGATCGCCTGGGTGCCATCCGCGCGGGTGACGAGTTCACCTTCCTCGGTGGGTGGCTCGGACGCTGGGTTCTTGAGCCGCTCCATCATCTGATCGATGGAGAATTTTTCCGGTTCGCTGGGTGCGGGCATGATTCGGACGATAAATAAGGCGGATAACAAGCCGCGTCAGCGATTCCGGTAAGGTTGTCCGGTGGGATCCAGGAGTTCCACTTGGACAAGGAAAACGATGGCGGTGGATGAGGGTTGTCTGGATGTCGAGCTGAACAAACGACCCACCCAAGGAATATCGCCGAGCACCGGCACCTTGTCTTCCACCATTTGGACGCGCTCACTGAGCAAGCCCCCGATGGCGATGGTGGAGCCGTCGGCCACGGTGAGTTGGGTGGAGGTTTTCTGGGTGCTGAAAATCGGCATCAGGATCGAGTTCTTGGTCAACTCCACGCTGGCACCGCCAAGCAGGCTGTCGGCATATGTGCTGATCGGACTGCCATAATTGACAAAACCGTCAAACTCGACGAACGAGGGATTGATGGAGATATCGACAAATCGCTTCTCAGCCCCCACCACGGGCAGGACCTCGAGAGTGATGCCCACATCCCTTTTTTCAAAGGCGGTGGGCGTGGCGGGAGTGACCGGACTGCCGCCTCCGCTGCCGACCTGGGTCGGCAATTCCGGCGGCTCGTATTCGGTGGGATAGATGAACTCGCGGATGATGGAAATGGTGGAAGCCTGACCGCTACGGGTCACCGTCGAGGGCTGGGCCATGATGTCCACGCCCTTTTTCTGATCGAGGCCGCGCATGATCATCTGCACCTCGCCATCGGTGA
This sequence comes from Luteolibacter sp., assembly GCA_964202135.1. Taxonomy (GTDB): domain Bacteria; phylum Verrucomicrobiota; class Verrucomicrobiia; order Verrucomicrobiales; family Akkermansiaceae; genus Luteolibacter. The sequence continues at coordinate 6,218 of CAXNHR010000085.1, forward strand.
ACAATCCGGTGAGCGACATGATGCCGGGTGCGACCGAGGAGCCTTGCGCATCGCGGTTCGGGTTGCGGATCAGGGCGTCGATGCTATTGCCGCCGATGGCCTGCTCGCCGGAGCGCAAGCCGTTGGTGACCACGCCCGGATTGACCAGCGCGGAGGGATCCGCCGGAAGGCCGGGCATCGGGCCGGTGAAATCACCGCCGGTGCGTCCTGAAGTATTGCCGGTGGTCCCGCCGGAACCAAGGACCGAGCCCTCGGAATTCAGCGAGAAAGGATTGATCAACCAGTCGAAGCCGAGTTCTTCGAGATTGGTTTGTTCGGTGCGGATCATGGTCACCCTCACGGCGACCACCACCGGTTCCGTCTGGTTGACGGTTTCCACAATCTGGGAAATGAAATCCAGATTGGTGGCGGTATTGACGACCCGCAGGTTGTTAGTGGTCGGGCTGTAGCTTGCGGAAGCTCCTTCGGGGAACGAAATCCCCTGCCTGGAGAGCGCTTCCTGCGCGCTGAGTCGGGTGGTAAGCAGGCCGCCGGCGGGGGCCTCGCCAAATGGATCGGCTTCCGTGCTGGCTTCCGCGCCGGCGCTCAGGCTGGTGAGGAAATCCGGAGACACACGGTAAGTGCGGCTCATCAACTCATCGGAGGAAAAACCGGCAGGCTGGATGATCACCGAAAAATCATCCGTGGTGTAGGTCGTCTGGGTGATGTCGGTGATGTATTTCAACACCGAGGCCAGCGGCACGTTGGAGAGCCGCAGGTCGAATCGCATGTCCGAGACGCGCTTGGCGGTCTCGGATTCCGGCGGGCCGAGATTGATGGTGATGTTGACGCCCTTGCGGGCGGGATCGAGCTCGGTGGTATCGCTTTCCGCGGCCTTCACCCGGATGAAATCGATGGCCTCAACCAACGATGCCTGGTCCAGGGCGATCTGCGGGATGATGATGCGTTTGAGTTTGGTGGCAACCGTGACCGAAGAATCTTCCAACGCAGGAGCGCCGGGATCGCCAAGCCCCAGCTCGGCGTCGCTGCGAGGCACGGCGGTTTCCCACGCCGCATCCACTTGGGAGAGCAACTCGGCGCGGGTGTGGTCATAGGCGGCTTGCTGATAGCTGCTCTTGGCTGCGGCCACCCGCTCCATGCCGCGGCGGGCGGCGCTGTTATGGGGATCAATGCGCAGGACCTTCTCGTATTGCTCCATGGCATCGTCGGGTTTCCCGAGATTGAAGGCGCCTTCCGCCGTGTAAAGCAGGCGGCGCACCGCATCCACGTCCTGGGCATGCCCGGTTGTTAGAGCGGGGTTGGTGCGGATCGGATCGTCGAGTTGCGCGCGGAAATCGAGCGCGCCTGGGTCATTGGGTGCGACACCATCTGCCAGCACTTTGTCCAGGGCAGCCTTGGCTGCGGCCATATCGCCCTTGCGGGAGAGTTCCCTGGCACGCTCCACGGATGCCTGGGCATAACGCTGGGTGGCGGCATTGCGTAGTTCGGCGGAAATCGCGGTTTCGGGGATCATCTCGCGCGCTCCGGCATAGGCTTGCACGGCATCGGCATAGCGGCCGGCCTCATAGGCCACATCGCCCATGCGCAGCAGTTCCTGAGCCTCCTCGATGCTGGCACCTGATGCTTCCGGCCCGCCCCAGGATGAGAGGGCGCCAACCATCCACAAGGCGGCCATGACAATGGCCCGGCCGCGGATTGATAAAATGGGTCTGATGATCTCCATGCGGATGCGTGCGGCGACGTATAGTGAGCTCCGGCGGCGAGCGTAAGCGGAAAATCCGGAAATTTCATCTTTTCCCATGCCAGGGAAACTCCAGCTGGATCTCCATCCTGCGCCGCCTCCCCGGCCGCCGCCGGAAACAACTCGGAAAGCGCTCTTCCAACAACGGGCGGATCTTCTCGAACAAGGGCAATATGATGTTCATAAAAAGAGTGTTTTCATGAACACAAAGCCGTGTCAAGCCAGGCTTTCGCGCGCGGCCTGCGCGTCCTTGGCGATCTGCTCTTTCAGTGCCTCCAAGGAGGGGAATTTCATTTCCAGGCGCAGGTGTTTTTCAAAACAAACATCGAGATTTGCCCCATAAATTTCGCCGGAAAACCCGAACAGATGCACCTCCAGCAGGCGTTTTGCCCCGCCCACGGTCGGACGAGTGCCGAGGTTGGCCACGCCGCCCCACTGGCGGCCTTGCGCATCATTCACACGCACCGCCCAGACGCCATCCGGCGGCAGTTGCAGCTTGCCGGTGGCCACGTTGGCGGTGGGAAACCCGAGCTGGCGGCCGAGTTGCGCGCCCTTTTCCACGATGCCCGTCACCGAATAGCGGCGGCCAAGCATGCGGGCCGCCTCGTCGAGATTGCCATCGTGGATGGCCTGACGGATGCGCGTGCTGCTGATGCGGTCGCCCTCGAACATCACCGGCGGCACGGCTTCGAGGCGGAAGCCGCGCGTTTCCGCCTCATTTCGCAGCAGATTCACATCGCCCGCGCGCTTGTGACCGAAGCGCCAATCCTCGCCCACCGCGATCGTGCGCACCGGCGCTGCGTTCAGCCGCGCGACAAATTCCGTGGCTTCCATCGCCGCCATCGCGGCATCGAAATGCAGCGGTATCAAAAGTTCCACCCCCAGCCTGCCGACCACCCGCGCCTTGTGCTCCAGTGTTTCCAGCAGTGAAGCCGGTGCCTTTGCCGGCGCGATCACGCGGATCGGATGAGGGTCGAAGGTCAGCAGGCCCGCCAAGCCCCCATCGCGCCGCGCGGCCTCCACCGCCGCGCCAATCACCGCCTGATGCCCGAGATGCACGCCATCGAACACGCCGAGCGCCAAATGCAGCGTCTGCCCGAGCGGGGGCAATTCCTCAAGCCGGTGGCAAATCAACACGCGGCGGTGATAGCCGCCGTTTCCCGCCTCATCAAGCCCGGGCAATCAAGTCCGCCATGCGACCGCCGCGCGCGGTCACCCACTTGCCTTTTTGGATCACCTTGGTGAAACCGATCCCATTCGCGGCCGCCGCGGTGAACACATCCCACGCCTGGGTGGCGAGGATGCCGGAAACGATCAGGTCGCCACCGGGCGCGAGCGATTTGGCGATCACCGGCCAGGCCTCGATCAGCACGGTGGAAAACAAATTCGCCAGCACCACATCGTAGCCCTTTTTGCGTGGCTTCCATTTCAGCACGTCCTGTTCTTTGGTGAGAATGTCCGGCGTATGGTTGCGCTCCGCATTGCGTGCGGCGGCCGCCACCGCGAAGGGATCGAAGTCACAGGCAAACGTCTCGCCCGCTCCGAGCTTGCGCGCGGCGATCGCCAGCACGCCGGTGCCGGTGCCCAGATCGGCCACCGTCCACGCGCTGCCCTTGCGCTCGCGGCCGATGTCCACCAGCAGGCGCAGGCACGTCGAAGTCGTCGCATGATCGCCCGTGCCAAAAGCCATCTCCGGCGGGATGATGATGACCTCGCGTTTCGGATGCGCCTTGCGCAGTGCGGCCAGCTCCTTCGGCCGGGTCTCGGCGGTGAGCAGGAAAATGTCCCGCACTTTCAGCGGCCGCGGCGGCGCCACCTGTTTGTTCCACTCCTCGCCCGCCACCTTGCGGAAAGTGCCGCCGAACCGCGCCATGATCGCCTCCGCCTCCTTCCCGGATTGGCAAAACACCCGCACGCGGATGGATTTCCCGCCTTTGAGATACTCGATGACCAGATTCGGATTTCCCGAAAACCGTTCTTCCCAAGCATCCATCCATTGTGCCGCGGAGAGTTTCGACCAAACGAACATGAGTGCGGCCCGGATTGAGGAAAAATGGAGCGGGCGATGAGATTCGAACTCACGACATCCACCTTGGCAAGGTGGCGCTCTACCACTGAGCTACGCCCGCGTCGCGAAACGCGTGGGCGCTTTCTACATCGGGACCCATGCCCGGCAAGCCAAAATTTTCAAAATTTCCGTGCCCGGAGCCTCCTCCTCTGCCTTCCTCTCGCCGCACGCCATGTCCGACAAACTCGCTGAAATCATCGCCACCAAGCGCCTCGAAGTGGAAGCCCTGATGCCGCGCGCCGCCCTGCTGCGCGCCGCCGCCCTCCAGCGCAACGACTTCGGCGGCTTCCGCGCCGCCATCGACCG
>CAXNHR010000086.1:0-10238 GCA_964202135.1 Luteolibacter sp.
GTAATGGGACAGCATCGCCGCGCAAACACCGGGATATATCAACTGCTCGCAAAAAAGTCGCAATCGCCATTCTCCCGAAACGACCTCAGGGCCTCGCAAAATCAAGGCTCAGGGCGCGCCGCGCCCAGTCTGTGGGACGGCAGTGAAACTGAAACATACCTTGCCACTCCTGCTGCTCTCATCCGCCACGGTCCATGCGACCTCGCTTGTCACGGGCGGCCACATTGACTTTCCGGCTTTCGGCTACGTGTCGGCCGCCGATGTCCTCGCGGACCCCACACTCACGCAGGGCTTCGAGCCCCACATCCACAACGAAGGCGGAGCCGACGGCGCGATCATCGACGGCGTTCGGGTGGAGATTGATAGCGAATATGAGCCGAACGAACTGATCCTCGTGGGCAAAAAATCGTCCGCCATCGCGGTGAACTCGACCACCTACTTCTGGCTGCCGGAGACCGAGCAGGAGGCGGCCGCTCAAGGGGTTCCATTTGTGGGTATCGGGCTGGAGGAATTGACGGCATCCGACTGGGCCGACGGCACCTTCACCATCAGCCTGCTGTCAATCGCCGGCCCCGGTGATCTACTGTTGTGGCAGGACGATGGGTTTGGCGGCACCAGCATCTTTCTGGACACGGCGAACAGCACCAACTCCTTCACGCTCCCCGCCGGCAGCCACACCCACTTTAACTGGGGCTTCACGCAGGAAGGCGTTTACGACCTGGAATTCGGCATTTCCGGCACGCACATGGACGATGGAGTCCAGAACGGATCGGCTACCTATACCTTTGCGATTCCCGAGCCTTCGGCGGCACTGCTGAGTGCCATCGGAGCACTAGCTTTGTGGCGCCGCCGGCGTGCGTGAGATCGGTATTACGCCGACATATGCCTGATTCTGAAAACCACGCCTGCGCCTTCGAGCAATTCACGGCGGCGGGGCGGGAATGATCGGCATCGCAGGCATCGGAGGAGATTGCCAGTATGCCCGTGATCGATCAAGTTCCATGGATTCCGCGTGCGGCCCCACGCGGAATCCGCGAACAGGGAGGAATCACACGCGGCGGCGGTGCAGAGCGAGGCCGAGGCTGGAAAGACCGATCAGCAGCGTGCTGGATGGTTCGGGGATGACACTCAGCGAGGCATCAATTCCGAATGTCAGTCCGTTGCTGCCGCTGATGTCGGCTCCCCCGATGATGAGGGTGTAGTCACCGGCTGGAAGCGTGAACGATGACTGCACGAAGCCGTCGCTGAGACCATCGCCGTTGATTCCGACCGCACTGCCGAAGTTCGCGGACGTGCCATCGGCGGCGTTGCCGATATAGGTGAGCGAACTGAGCTCATCGAAGTCATAGTTTCCGAAGCCGTCCGGGAGGCTCGCATCATTACCCATCTTCCAATCCCCAAGGGAATTCAAGGCTCCGGCCCTTGGTTGGGGAGCACCCAGAGTTTGCAGATAGGCGAGGGTGATGAGAGCGGTGTCGTAGTCGGCGCTGCCGGTGCTGAGCAATCCCGAGTAGAGTGAAAACGCGGGAATGATCGGCACCGGACCCAACGCACTCGCCGTGCCGCGCGAGGGTGCGGCGGCCACGCTGATGGTCGCCCAGCCCGCCTCTGCAAGGGTGAAGCGGAAGGCCCTGATGTGATGTGCGTCTCCGAATTCCGGATTGGTGCCGGATGCCCAGCCGTGGTCGCTGGTGACCGTCTGGTTGGTGATCGTTTTGAAATACGGAGTTGCGGCCGTTGCCCCGGTAATCACTCCGGGCAGGTTGAAGACGCCGGAGCCTGGCACGGTTTCCACGTTCGGGCCCAGATTCCTCGCCACGCCTCCATAGGTGGTGTGGGCGGACGCCGGGCTGGCGATCAGGAGTGAAATCGCGATGAGCGATACGCTTGCAATGGATTGGCTTGTTTTCGGTTTCATGGTTGTGTGTGGTTTGGGAGAGAGAATTTTCTATCAGGCATTTCATGGCTCCACCGGATTCCAGTCATAGGCCAGGCGATAGAACGCCCTGCCAGGTGGAGGAGAGGGATCAGTGAAGGTGGCCGTCGCGGCGGTCGTTCCGGTCGCAGTGCCGATGGGAATCCATGGATCGGATGATGGGTCGGACGACCGCAGGATCTGAAAGACCACACCGGTCTGATAGGGTTCCCAGATGCCCATTTGACTGGGCCAGGTGAGCACGAATCCGCTTCCTTCGATCCTGGTGCCGCTTGGTTGGAAATCCGGCCCCGCCTTGAAATGAAAGGTAAAGGCATCGCTCGGCGTGTGCCAAGGGCCGCCACCGGGACCGGTGGTGCTGCGATCCACAAAACGGAATGTGATGTGGTAGTCACCGGGTTTATCCGCGGTCCACGCGCGGCCGTGAAAGTGCCCGTGAGGATCCTGATCGACCGCGTCATAGCCGCCGCTGACAAGAAACTCGTAATTTCCCGTGCCCTCGTTGGTGGCGAACGACACGGTGGGCGTGTCGGAATTCGCGGATCGCCCGACTTCCCAGAATCCGAAGTTCGCACCGGGAGGGCCGGTCACGGATAGAATCTCGATCCAGATGAACGCGCCGGTGTGGGCATGATCGATCGCTCCGGATTCCTCCGTGCCATCGGAGAGCGCGGTGAAGGAAAAAGCATCGAGCGGAAACAAGGTGCGGGCGCTCTCATCAAGCATGTAGAATCCACCGCAGCGCTGGACCGGGCGGAAACCTGTAGGCCGGGCGAGGAGATGGAAAATGCGGTTGGTGATATCCGGCCCGATGATGCGGAGCTTCTCACCGGCATCGGGCTGGCTGTTGGCATTGGCATCCAGGATGCCGGCCGCAAAATGGTCGTGTGCGGACGCGTTGCTTGCGGCCAATGCGCACGCGGCAAGGATGGAATAGGATAACTTTTTCATGATGGGAGGATTTGGAATGATTGGCATCAGCGGCGTGAGGGATCGACGAAACGGGATCCGTCCGCATCAAGACGAACCCGTGTTTCCGGCCACGAGAGGGTTTCCACATGGCCGTCGGCAAACAGGTAGTTGGCGCTTCCCCCATGCGATTTGGCAGCAATCTGATACTCGAATACGGCGGGTGGAATTTTACCGCCTGAGTAGGGAGCGAAGTGGAAATGGTCGCCGCTATGGGATGGGGCGGCTTCCGCAAACATGAAGGTCGATTCGGGCCGGTCGATCTTCGCGAGGATGGAGTAGTTGAGGTGATCCGCACCCGCCGGATGAGGGGTGAGAAAATCGTTGATTACATAAGTGTAGGCACGCCGCTGGTTCGCATCCCGCGCGCACTTGAAGGTGATGGTCCCGGAGGCGTAGGGCTGCAAGGTCAGGGTCCATGACTTTCCGCCACGCTGGTGCGAGGTCGAGGGCAGGGTCATGTGGTTATCCCCGGCATACATCATGGCCGCCACACCGATCTGGCGCAGGTTCGAGGCGCAGTTCGCCGCGTGGCTGCGGGTCATGAGCGAGCGGGTGACTGGAATGGCGACCGAGGCTGAGGCCACGATGATTGCCACTACGACAAGGAATTCCACCAGGGTGAAGCCCCTGTTGGCCGGAGATGTTTTCAAATGCGTATGGATGACGATGATGTGAGGCTGACGAGAGGGCGCGCTTCCCCCGCAGGGCGGATGGCGCGGGCTTGACAGGCCTTTTCCCGGTCCGTGATCGGACACAAGGAGGCTGTGTGACATCCGCAGGCCCGAGTGCAGGATTTCCGATGGGGAAAATCCGGTTCAGGACGCGCGGCTAACAGGAGGCGGTCACACCTCGCGGGGCGGCTGCAACGGCACGCCCAGGCACACATTCGAGTCGCGCCCGCGATATGAAGGAACTGCGAGCACGATGGTCTGCCCGATCGGTTCTTTCAAGCGCACGGGCAGTGGCAGGGTGACGTCCATCTTGGATTCTGCTTTCACCAGCGTTTTCTTTTCCTCCTGCTTCCGGCTTTCCTTCACCACCTTGCACAGGTGGCAGGGGTGCTCGCCGTCGAAGGTTTTGTCAGCGGCCTCGGTGATGGAAGCGCTTCGCGAATACTCGAGCAGCATGTTTCCCCACGCAATGGTTTGCAGCACGGCCAGATGGCCGCCCATCGTCAGCAACATCGCTGCGATGAGGAGATGGCGGCCCGCGGTGTGAAGCAATTGCAACATCTGCGCGGGGGATTACGCAGTTGAAATAAAACGGGTCAAGCCGAGAGCAAAATATGCCCTGCATTCATGCGCGCTTCAACCCGTGAAGGCATTTGCCCGCACGCCCTTGACCTTGAGGTCGCGGATCACAAACAGGCGGCCGGCGTGTTTTTCCTGCGCGGTCTTGTGGATGCCGGTGGTAACGAACAAGTCCGTTAGATCAGGGCCGCCGAAGGAGCAGGCGGTCGTTTCCAGGCAGGGCAGCGTGATGCGATGGATCTCGTTGCCCGTGGCAGGATCAAAGCATGAAACACAGCCGCCGTGGCAGAATGCGATCCACAGGTTGCCATCGGCATCGATGGTCATGCCGTCGGGCGAGGCATCGATGTGGCCCGTGTCGATCACGCGTCGCGGTTGGCGCAGACTGCCGTTTTCATCATCATAATCAAAGGCGAGAACCTCGCGGCGGGGAGTGTCGATGTAATAACAGATTTCGCCATCGGCAGACCAGACGATGCCATTGGAATTGGTGACCGGGCCGAAGGCCTCGTGGATCGTCAGATCGGGATCGAGCCGGTAGAGTTTCGCACTGCCGGTTATTCCCGTGAGGCTGATGGTGCCTGCGAAAAAGCGGCCGTCGGGCGAGCACTTGCCGTCGTTGAAGCGGTTGTCGGGCTTGCCGGGTTCCGGATCGCCGATGGCTGTTAGAGCGCCGGTTTCCTCATCAAGGAAAGCGAACCCGTGATCACCGGCGATGACGAGACCGCCTTGTTCGCGGGGCACCACCGTGCCGACGCGCTGGCCGACGTCCCAGGATTTCTCCGAGCCATCGGCCGGATCATAGCGGTGGACGAGGTGGCCCTCGATATCGACATAATAAAGCGCGCCCTGCCACCAAACCGGGCCTTCACCCCATTGGCAGCGGATGTTTCCAACTGGCTCGGTGCGCATCATGAGGCGCGAGATCTAGCTGAAACTACCGGCCCGCACCAACGCAAAATCTCAATCCCGGGCTTTCCATCTTCAGCCGGTTTTGCCAGGATACCGGACATGCGAAACGACGTCCGCGGCGATGTTTGGAAAGTCTGGCTCTATGCCGCGGCTTTCGTCTGCCTCGGCGCGTGGATGTCACCGCTGGTTTACAACGCGGGCAAGGCACTGGCGGAGGTATCGGCGAGCAAATCGATCAATGGCCCGCTGGACTGGTTGGCCGGGCTTTGCCGGGAAGCGGAGTTTCCTCAGTTCTATCAGGTGGCGGTGATCATGGCGGCGGTGGTTTTGTTTTTCCCATGGATGGAGTGGATCCACGCGAAGCGCGGCCCTGCGGTGGCTGGCGGCGGGCCATGGCGGCTGCGGCTGCCGGATGGTGCGCGGGTGTCGCTGCGCGGCCAACGGCTGGAGAGAAACCCGCGCGGTCTGTGGCATGCTTGCACAGGATTCCTGCTGGCGGCGGGTTTGCTGCTGCCGATGGGCATCGCGCTGGTGCCTGCGGGTCTCTCCACAATGCGAACACCTGTCGGAAATCTGCTACCACTGGCGGCGAAATCCCTGATGGCCGCCATGTTCATGGCCATGGTGATGGAGGTGTTTTTCCGTGGCATCGTGATGGGGATTTTCCTGCGGGCGATGCGGCCGGCGGCGGCGCTCGGGATGTCGGCGGCATTTTTCGCCCTGCTGCTCTCGGCATTAGCGCCAGCCGGGGTGAATGTCATGGATCCTGAGGCGGGGCGGCCCGGATTCGAACTGCTCGGCTTGCTGGCGGGGCAACTTGGTGACGAACACGTCTTCTTGGAAAACTTCGTCCCGCTGGTGACCCTGGGCGCGGTGCTCTCCTACGCCCGCTGGCGCACCGCTTCGCTTTGGCTACCGACCGGTCTGCATGCCGGGTGGTGGTTTGCGAAAAGCGTGCTTGCGAAACTCGGACTGACCATCACCGTCGCTGCGGATCCCATCATCTCGGGAAACCTGCTGCAGCGTGGCCTGCTGCCCGTGGCTGGCATTTTGCTCGCGGGCGTGCTGGCCCATCTCCTGACCGCAACCCCCGCTGGTGAAGATGCCGCGCAGTCCTGAATCATCGCGTTGGAAACGGCTAGGCGCGCGGGTGCTTGATCTTTTCTATCCGCCGGCTTGCGCGGTCTGCGGCGTGAATCTCAGCCATGGCCGGGCACTTTGCACCGCGTGCGACGAGGATTTGCCGCGCTTGGCGGAGCCCTTCTGCCAATCCTGCGGCGAGCCGTTTCCGGGAATAATCGAGGGCCCATTTGCCTGCCCGAATTGTGAAAACCTGCGATTTTCCTTCGATTTCGCGCGACCGGCGACCGTTCGCGACGAGCGCACGCTGGACCTGATCCACCGCCTGAAATACAGCCGGGAAATCCACCTCTCCGGCGAGCTCGGCCGCCTCGCCAGCGGGGCCTTCTCCGATACACGGCTGGCTCCGGCGCTGGATGGCAAATGGCCGCTTATCCCGGTGCCGCTCCACCGCAAGCGTCTCCGGCACCGCCATTTCAACCAAGCTGCGGAAATTTCCCGCGCGCTGGCCAAATACACCGGACTGCCCGTGCTCCACGCCCTGCGCCGGACGCGCCAGACCGATACCCAGACGCTGCTGAGTCGCAAGCAGCGCATGGCAAACCTCCGAGGTGCCTTCGAAATCACCCGTCGTGGCCATCGCTGGATCGCGGACTCCCCTCACGGCGCGGTGCTCGTGGACGACGTGCTGACGACCGGTTCCACCGTTCACGAATGCGCCAAGACGCTCCGTCGCGCGGGATTCCGCAGGATTTTTGTCGTCACTGTGATGCGCGGGTGAAGCGTTTGAGTGCGAAGTGGCAGACGATCGCGGTGACACCCAAGGCCAGCAGCGGCAGCAGCCCCGCGCGCAGGCTATCACCCACGCCCCATGGTCGCAGCAAATGATAATCCACCGCCCCATACAGCAGGTTGTAGCCCTTGAAGGCTGCCACCCATCCGGCGTGCAGGCCGATGGAAAACCACAACGCCCCGGTGCGCAACCGCGCCCACGCCAGGATCAAGCCAACCACAAAAAGCGATGCGAAATCGGTCAAAAAAAACAGCGGATCAGCAAAGTGGAGCAGGATTTTTCCGAGCAATTCGAAGCCCGCCATCATGTGAGTGGGATCCGCGATCACCACTCCGTCGGGCAGCTTGAGGAAATGCACAAAGGCGAAAACCAGCGAAGTGCCAATGCACGCGGCGGCCGGCTTGGCGAACCTCAGCCACAGCCCAAGCAGCAACCCGCGGAACAACCACTCCTCGATCAAGGGCGCGGCCACCGCCGGGATTACGACCTTGGAGATCAGCTTGCCCGCTTCAAGCGGCTGTCCCTTCGGGCCGTAAGCCCCCGCCGCATCCAGAATCGCACCCATCGCCCATAACAGCCCGCCGGCGATCACACAGCCGGCCAGCAACTGCAAAGCCACCGAATGCCAGGGATATTGGGTCCGTTCGGCAACCGGGGGAACCGGCCCCGAACGCATCCGCTTGATCCGCCGGAGCAGCACCGGAAACAGCACCAGCGCGGAAAACAACAACGCGCGGTCGAAAAAGCGGCCGATCTCCGCCCGGCCGCAGGAGCCCGCCACGGATTCCACCAGCGCCGGCAGTTCGCGCTGCTCCGCGGTGGCTGCCAGCCATTTGCCGCCTTGGTAAATCCAAGGCGTAAGCACCGCCGCAAGCAGCACCGCGCAGAGCACCCACAACAGCGCCGCGCCCACTTCCGATTGGAAAAACCGTTTCAACACGGCGGATTTCAAGCGCCCTGCCGACCGCTTGTCGAGCCCCGGAACGTTGGGAAAATCCACCCGCGCGAGTTCCGCTCTTGCCAAGCGGGGGAAACGCCGTAGGTTCCGCGCCGAGCAGGTTTTTCCAACCTCTGAAGCCCATTTCCGGTCGAGTGCTTGTTGACCCGCGCCAGCTACCCAAGCGGCGGGACGGCCGGCGGCCCAAGGAAACCGGATCCATCTGTCTCGCGGGCGGCGGCGCAGGCCGGTCTGTTCTGACACTGGGGGCGTTCCTTTCCGCAAGCCGTTGCGGAGCGCTCCCGCGGCAACAATAAGCCGGATCTGTCGGAAACATGCCGGTCCGCACGAGGTCCTTCCAGCACTGCCGGGTTTTCCTGAAAACCCACCGCGCCGGGCCGCCTGCAACCATGACCCCAGTGACAAAATGTCAAACGCAACACAAAATTCCCGCCAGACGGGAGACAGTCGGCGCCGCCGTTCACGCGGCGGTAAAAATCGCAACAATCAACACGAAAACCGCCAAGGTGGAGAACGCCGCGGCACCCGCGAGGGCCGCAGCTCCGGCCGATCCGAGGAGTTCCGCCCGCAGGGCGAGCGCGCTCCGCGTGGCCGCCCGCCGGTGAAACTCAGTTGGTGGCAAAAGCTGCTCAAGGCGATCGGCCTCTACAAGGAACCGGTCCGGCCGCCGCGCCCCGAGCGCAAGCCGGATGCCACCACACCCGATGCCCGTCCGCCGAAATCCAACGTCCGCAACGCCCGCAGCGGCGAGGGCGAGAGCCGCGAAGCCTCCGCCGAGCGCCCACCCCGGCGCGAGCGCGCAGAACGTGGCGAACGCAGTGATCGCGGAGAGCAGCGCGGAGAGCGCAGCGGTCGTGGTGGCGAGCGTTCCCGCGGTGGCGATGCATCCACCGTCGAGTCCGCCCGCGTTTACGTCGGCAACCTGTCCTACGACGTCAGCGAGCAGGACCTGCAGGAGCTCTTCAAGGGCATCGGCGGCGTGCGCAACGTGGAAATCATCTACAACCGCAGCACCCACCGCTCCAAGGGCTACGGCTTTGTGGAAATGCTCCATAAGGACGAAGCCGTGCGCGCCGTGGAAGTGCTTCACGACCAACCTTTCATGGGCCGCAAACTGACCGTTTCCGGTGCCAAGTCGAAAGGCCACGACGAGCGCGAGGATGCCGATGAACGCCCTGAACGCGAATCCCGCGTCGTTTCACTCGCCCCGCTGCCGGCTGCCGCCGCCGCTGTCGCGGTTGAGGCCGAGATCGAACCGACGGCCGAGCTTGTCGCGGAAACCGCCACCGAGGAAACGGAACCGGAGATCCAAACCATCGTCGAAAACGTCACCGAAGCCGACGTGGAGGAAACTCCCGCGGAAGAAACCGAGCCGAAGAGCGAAGTCGCCTGAGCGGCCGGTTTCCACCAAATCCCATCAACCCACCCCCGCCCGGGCATCACCGCGGCGGGGGTTTTTTATTACCCTCAATCCTTCACCCGCTCGACGTCGGCACCGAGCATGAGGAGTTTCTCGTCGATGTGTTCGTACCCGCGGTCGATGTGATAGAGGCGGCTGATTTCGGTGGAGCCTTTGGCGGTGAGAGCGGCGAGCACGAGGGCGGCGGAGGCGCGCAGGTCGGATGCCATCACCGGTGCGGCGGAGAGTTTCTCCACACCGCTGACGATGGCCGTGCCATGGTCCACCTTGACGTCGGCTCCCATCCGCTTGAGCTCGGAGCAGTGCATGAAACGCTGCGGGAAAATCGTGTCCTTGATCACGCTGATGCCCGGCGTGGTGACCAGCAGTGCGGTCATCTGCGCCTGCATGTCGGTGGGGTAGCCGGGGAAGGGAGCGGTGACGAGATCCACGCCGTGGAGCTGCTCGCCACGCCAGACGGTGCAACTGTCGCCGGCCTCGTTGAACTCGACGCGGTGGCCGGATTGCTCGATGGCGGCGGTGATGGCCTTCATGTGATCGCGGCAGATGCGGCGGAGTTTCACGCCGTCGCCCGCCAGCGCGGCGGCGGCCATGAAGGTGCCGGCCTCGATGCGGTCCGGGATGACGGTGTGCTCCACGGCATGGAGTTCCTTCACGCCTTCGATGACGATGCGGCGGGTGCCGGCACCGGTGATTTTCGCGCCCATGGCGTTGAGGAAATTCGCCAGATCCAGCACTTCGGGTTCGGCCGCGGCGGATTCGATCACGGTGATGCCCTCGGCGAGCGTGGCGGCCATCATCACGTTGTCGGTGCCCAGCACGGTGGGGCCGTGAGTGCCGGAGAGATCGATTTCCGCACCGCGCAAGCCGTCCTTGGCGGTGAGAATGATGTTTCCTCCCTCGAACTCGACCTTCGC
>CAXNHR010000087.1:0-10204 GCA_964202135.1 Luteolibacter sp.
GCGGCGGCCTATCTCACGTTCCTAACCGGATTCCGCGCGGCGGAAGTCTTCGCCCGCTTCGACAACGACGGTTCGCAAAACGACATCTATGACGCGCTCACCGTGACCCTTGAAAACGGCGCGCTCGTCTCGCTGGCCAGCACCGCGGCCACTCCGCTTGGCGAGCGCAATTACGAGGTCCGCGTCTATGGCAGCAAGGGCATCCTGCTGCTCGAACTCTGGCGCGGCACCATGGAGCGCGTCGATTTCGCCGGCACACGCCGCGAGTATCCGGCGCTCGCCGCAAACGAAATTTATCCCGATCAGTCGCCGGCGCTCAATTTCATCGACGCCATCCGCGGCACCGCTCCGAACGGCTCGGCCGGCGATCTCGGCCTGGCCTCGATGGAGATCATCGAAGCCGCCTGCCAGTCCGCCAGCGGAGCCGGCAATGTCATTCTGAGACCAATCACATGAGTGAACCCATCCAACTCACCGGCATCGCGTGGGATCACAGCCGCGCACTGCCGCCGCTTGTCGCCACCGCCCAGCGCTACGAGGAAACCCACCCCGGCGTGCGCATTCATTGGAAAAAACGCACGCTCGACGAGTTCGGCCACGCGCCCATCGACCAGCTCGCCACCCAGTTCGACCTCATCGTCATCGACCACCCGTGGTCGGGATTTTGTTTCGAGAAAAACCTCGTGCACGATCTCAAGACGCTCGCGCCTGCCGCGGTGCTGGACGATCTCGCCGCCCATTCCGTAGGGCCGTCGTTCCAGAGTTATGTCTATCAGGAAAAGCTGCTCGCGCTGCCGATCGACGCCGCCACGCCCGCCCCGAGCTGGCGGCCGGATTTGTTGGAAAAGGCCGGTGCGGATGTGCCGCAGACCTGGGACGAAGCCGTGGCGCTTTCGAAGCGCGGCCTCGCGGTGATTCCCGCGTTCAATGCGGACCTGTTCCTGCACCTTGTCATGCTCATCAAGGCACTCGGCGCGGAGGCCTTCGCCGAGCACGAGCGCATCGCCCCGCGAGACATCCTGCAGCAGGCCGTGGAAATGCTCGCGGAGCTCACAGCTCCCATGTCGCGCGAGATTTTCACCATGAACCCGATCCAGGTGGCCGAACGCATGACCACCACCGATGACTTCGCGTGGAACGCCTTTGCCTACACCTACAACAACTATGCCCGCCCGGGATTCGCGGCGAAACAGTTGCGGTTTGGCAACCTGATATCGCTCGTTTCCGGCGGCCCGCGTTTGCGCAGCGTGCTCGGCGGCACCGGCATCGCCATTTCAAAATCCTGCAGGAACCCGCAGGCGGCTCTCGAATACGCGGCATTCACCGCCGCCGGCCACACCCAGCGCACGATCTACGTCCAAGCCGGCGGTCAACCGTCGCACCTCGCCGCATGGGACGATGCCTTCGCCGATTCCCTCTGCGGCGGCTTCTTCAGCGGCACGCGCCTCACCCAGCAGGAAGCCGTCGTCCGCCCGCGCTACAGCGGATACGTGGCCCTGCAAACGGAAGGTGGCATCGCCCTCCAGCAACACCTCCGCGACGGCCAGAGCCTCGCCAGCACCCTCGATCAACTCGATTCCCTCTACCGCGCATCCCGCGAGCGCGGCTCGCAAGATCACCAGGACAACTGAAAGTCCCGCGGTCTCTATCAATTGCCTGGCGGCGCGGCCTCGATGTCGGATTCATTGATCCATGTGGTTTCCGGCCGCGCGCCTTTCTGATAGAGTTCGTAAAAGCCGACATACCTCGGGTCTGAAGTGGGATAACGGTCGATCTGCCCGCCTTGTCCCAACACCCTGGGATCGCCTTGTTTCTTCAAACGCTCCGTCATTTCGGTGGCAAGCGCGACGCGTTTGGCAGCGGCTTCGGCATCGCCGGCCAGATTGCGGAGGCAGTCGGGATCGTCCCGCAGATGATAGAGTTCTTCTCCCGGCCGCTTGCCGAAACACAGCGACCAATACGGATCGCCGCCATTTTTACGGCGGGACTCCAGCAGGAATGTCTTGGTGGCTCCGCCATCGCAATCGAGATAGCCCGTTTCCGGATTGCAGGCTGGCCAGCGGTCCGGTTCGAAATTGCGCAGATAGAGCCAGCCGTCGCGGATGATTCCTCGCGTTGGATAACCGGCGTCCTGCGGACGGCCGATGTCGTTGCGCTCGCGTCCGACCAACACATGGTCGCGGGTGGCATCGACGGTTCCGGATTTCTCCGTGCGGAACAGATAACTCAAACCGCGGCCCTCGGGAGCGGCCATGCCGGTCTCTGACCATTGCAAGCCGGCAAGCGAGATGAATGTGGGCGCGAAGTCGATGAAGCTGATGAAGTCGTCGATCACCCGGCCGGGATGCAGGATGCCGCCCTTCCACATCATCGCCAGCGGCAGGTGGTTGGCGAAATCATAAGTGTTTCCCTTCACGCGGGGAAACGGCATGCCGTTGTCCGATGTGACGATGACCAGGGTGTTCTCCAGCAGGCCGCGCTCGTCGAGTGTGGCGAGCATGCGGGCAAGGTGACGGTCGAAGTGCTCGATCTCAAAAGCATAGTCGAGCAAGTCATTGCGCACGGTTTCATGATCCGGCCAATAGCCGGGCACGCGGTCGATATCCGTAATCTTCCTCCCGCCCTTGGCCGCGCCGGAGCCGTATTCGTATGTGCGATGAGGCTCGATGGAGCCATACCAGAAACACCATGGCGCTCCTTCCGGCGCGGCATCGAGGAAAGCCTCAAAATTCCGGGCGTAGTCGTTGTCGCTGATGCCGCTGGTCGGCGGTGGTGCCTTGTGCGCATTGAAAGCCGGCCCCGTCATCTGCCGGTGCTGGCCTGCGGTATCCACCGCGCTGCCTGGCGACCATCCCTTGAGCGTGTGGCCGGTGAACCAGCCGTGCGCGGCCAGCGCCTCAAAAGTGGTGATGAATTCCGCAGGAAAATGGCACAGGTGATTCACAGCCTCCTTGAGCTGCCATGGATTGCGGCCAGTCAGAATGCTCGATCGCGATGGGGCGCACTTGGCGGTGGGCGTGTAGGCATTGCTGAACAAGAGCCCATCCGCCGCCACGCGGTCGAATGCCGGCGTGCTCACCCACTTGGTGCCATAGGCCCCCGCGTGCAGCCCCCAGTCATCCGCGAGGGCGAAGAGGATGTTCGGACCTCGCGACTCCGCCGCGGCTGTTGCGGAAACCATGATCGCAGCGGCGAGCAGTCGTGTTTTCATGCCTGTCATAGGATCCCGAAACAACGTTTTGCCCCCGGTTTGACAAGCAAAAGCCAGTTCAGGAATGAAATCATGGACGTGCGCGGTCGCGGATTGCGGCGGACCAATCGCCTGCTAGGCTTCTCCGCATGTTCGGTCTCGCTCTCAAAATGCTCTTCGGCGATACCGCCAAATACCTGATGCTGGTGGCGGGCTTGTTTTTCGCCACCTTCCTCATCGTCCAGCAGGCGTCGGTTTTCTGCGGGCTGATGATGTGGACCACCTCCACGCTCAAGAACGTCGGCGCGCCCATCTTCGTGGTCGAGGAACGCGTCGAGCAGATCAACGAGATCAACCCGCTGCGCGACACGGACGTCTCGCGGGTGCGCTCGGTTTCCGCCGTGCGCTGGGCCATGCCGCTCTATTCCGGCATCCAGCGCGTCCGTCTGGAAAGCGGCAAGTTCAAGACCGTGCAGCTTCTCGGCATCGATGCCGCCTCGCTGGCCGGCGGACCGGTGCGCATGATCGAGGGCAATCTCGAAGACCTGCGCCTGCCCAACACCGTGGTCATCGACGAACTCGCCGTCACCCGTCTATCAGAAAACAAACAGCAACCCATCAAGGTCGGCGATCGTTTCGAGATCAACGACATCGAGGCCCGCGTGGTCGGCATCTGCCAGGCGATGCGCTCGTTCACCGGCGGTCCCTATCTCTGGACCACCTACGAGCGCGCCCTGCAATACACGCCCGCTTCGCGGAAAATGCTCTCCGCCGTGATCGCCGCGCCCATCGATGGTGTCACACCCGCCGAGGCTGCGGCCGAGATCGAGCGGCGCACCGGACTGCGCGCCTTTGTCAACGAGGGTTTTGGCGACAACCCGGAGGATTTCAACACCTCCACCATCTGGTGGTATGTGAAAAACACCGGCATCCCGATTTCATTCGGCACCACCGTGGTGATCGGTTTCATCGTCGGCATCGCCATCGCCTGCCAGACGTTCTACGCCTTCGTATTGGACAACCTGAAACACCTCGGCGCGCTCAAGGCGATGGGCATGAGCAACCTCCGCCTCAGTGTGATGCTCGTCATCCAGTCCGCCACCGTGGGGCTCATCGGGTTCGGCATCGGACTGTTAGCCACTGCGGCTTTCGCCTATGCCTCCATCGAAAACCAGCAGCCGCCCTTCGTCATGCCGTGGCAGATCCCGGTGGCGGCCTTCGCGGTCATCCAGCTCATCTGCATGTTTGCCGCCCTGATGGGCATCGTGCGCCTCAGCCTCTACGAACCCGCCATGGTCTTCCGCGCATGAGTGAAACAACGGAGCGCGGACTTCAGTCCGCGTCGATGCAATGAATGCGGAAAACATCGAAGACCTTGAAGTCGCGCGGATTCAGGGTGCAAATTTCGCTAATCCCGGCCACATGCCAAGTCACGGCAATCAGGGTGTCCAGGAGGCGTTTTCTGCCCAGTTGGAAATCCGCCAACCATTTCAGCCAAAGTGCATTCACCGCATCGTCTGCCGCCAGCAGCGTGACTTCGCGTGCCTCGCTCCAAAATGCCGCCCTCTCCAACGCATCTGAAATGGCAAGCGGGGTTTCAAAACGCCGCCCATCCGTGACGATATGAATGAACTCCGCCAGAATCCCCGAAGTAATGGCAAAGGTTTGGTTCCGCGCGATCTCCCCATCCAACCATCGCTGGCTTGCCTCATGCTGTGGATGTTCTGCGATGGCGTGCGCCACCAGAATGCTTGTGTCGAGACCGATCATGGCTCGCGGTCCAGCAAGTCCTCCTGTCGATCCGCCCGGTCACCCAGAGGGCGGAGAATTTTCCCTACCGAAACCGGCTCAGGCGAAAATCTCAAACTCGGCCGATCTCTACCGGACAAAGACAGAGCCCCTTCCAGACAATGGATGGCCTCTTGGTTCAAGGAGCGCTTGTGCTTTTTCGCCAGATCCTTGAGCGAGCGATGCAGTTCTGGCGGCACATTTTTGAGGGTAATAGTGGCACCGTTCATGCGGAAAACCGTATTGGATGCGTTTTGAATGTCAAACGGGTTGTTGGATTAAAAAAGTTCCAACTTTTCCAATTTCTTCGCATACCATCGGTTTTTGTAATTTTACGATTTCGCAATTCCGGGCTCACACGCGCCAGCCGTGGCCTTCGTGCTCGACAACCTGAAGCACCTTGGCACGTCCCGGGCGTTGGGCATCGTGCGTCTCAGCCTCTACGAACCCGCCATGGTCTTCCGCGCATGAGTGAAACAACGGAGCGCGGACTTCAGTCCGCGTCGATGCAATGAATGCGGAAAACAATCGCATGTGCAGTGCACCCTCTGGGGCAGTCAGGGCGGGGCGAGGCCGCCCGGCCCTGCCGTTTCGGATTTCCGCAGCGGCGGAAGCGTAGTCAGCTCGCGACACACGCGGTGCCGAATAGCGAGAAGCCGCCGGATTCCTCGATCTGGATGTCGAGGATCCGCCCGATGAGGCGTTCGGCATCGCCATCGAAGATGACGATCCTGTTCTGCGAGGTGCGGCCTGACAGGCGCGCCGCGTTGGTCTTGGATGGTCCTTCGCAAAGCACCTGCTGGCGGCTGCCGACGAGTGCCGCGTTCTTTGCGATGGCGATGCGGTTGACGACATCCAGCAGGCGCTGGTTGCGGCTTTCCTTTTCGGTTTCTGTTAGCTGGCCATCCATTTCCGCGGCGGGTGTGTTGCGGCGCTTCGAGTAGCGGAAGACGAAGGCGTTGTCGAACTGCAGCCGCTCGACGGTGTCGATGCTGGATTGGAAATCCTCCTCGGTCTCGCCGGGAAAGCCGACGATGATGTCGGTGGTGATCGCCAGTCCCGGGCGCGCGGCCTTCATCTTCTCGCAGATCTCGATGAATTTCTCATTCTTATACGGCCGGCGCATCTCGCGCAGGATGCGGTCCGAACCGCTTTGCATCGGGAAATGAATGTGCGAGCAGAGTTTCGGCAGATAGGTGAACGCGGCGATCAGATCATCGCGGTAGCCGATCGGGTGCGGCGAGGTGAAGCGGATGCGCTCGATGCCTTCGACCTCATGCACCGCTTCGAGCAGTTGCACAAAGGGCGACTTGCCATCCATGCGTGGAAACTCGGTGCGGCCGTAAAGGTTGACGATCTGCCCTAACAGCGTGACCTCCTTCACGCCGTTGGCCGCGAGATGGCGGACCTCGCCGACGATGTCGGCAATCGGCCGGCCGCGCTCCTTGCCGCGGGTGTCCGGCACGATGCAGAACGAGCACCGCATGTTGCAGCCCTGCATGATGGAAACAAAGGCGCTGGCCTGATATTCCTTGTGGGCGTGATCGCGGATGGTGTTCTGCGAACCTTCCTCTTCCGCCACGTCGCAAACGCTGCCGCCACGCAATGAAAAGCTGGGGTCATCCATCCGCGCTTCAAGCCGGCGCTGGAGGATGCCATCCACATATTCGAAAACCTTGTGGTATTTCTGCGTGCCAACCACCACGTCCAGACTGGGCACGGACTTGAAAAGCTCCTCGCCGCGCGACTGGGCCATGCAGCCCATGAAGCCGTAAACGACGTGTTTGCGGTCGCGCCCCCTGTGCATCATGGTGCCCATTTTTCCGAGCGCCTTCTGCTCCGCCTGGTCGCGCACCGAGCAGGTGTTGATGAGGATGGCGTCGGCCTCGTTTTCGTTGGCAGTGACCGTGTAGCCGCCCTCGCTGAACATGCGCGCGACTTGCTCCGAGTCGCGCTCGTTCATCTGGCATCCGTAGGTCTTGATGTAAACTCTGGGCATGGTGCTTCCGGGGCGGGCGCGCAAGCTAGACACGGCAATCCCCGGGTTCAAGGCCGGAGCACGTCGGGTTTTTCCACAGCCGCCGCAAAATGAAATCTTGGCAACGCGGTCAGGAAATTCACGCTCGCCGCGGTTGATTTCCCCACCGGAAATCTGCCATTCCATCCGATTCCCAGCACCTCCATGAGCACCGAAAAAACCGTCATCCGCGTCACCGTCTGGAGCGAATTCCGCCACGAAAAAAAGAACCCAAAGGTCGCCGCCATCTATCCGGACGGCATGCACCAGACCATCGCTGGCGCCCTCGGCAAACACGCCGGTTTCACCGTCCGCACCGCCACCCTTGACGAACCCGAGCATGGCCTCACCGACGCCGTTCTGGACCAAACCGACGTGCTCACCTGGTGGGGCCACATGGCCCATGGCGAGGTCTCCGACGCCATCGTCGAAAAGGTCCGCACCCGCGTGCTTGAGGGCATGGGGCTCATCGTTCTCCACAGCGGCCACTACTCCAAGATCTTCAAAAGCCTGATGGGCGATACCTGTTCGCTCGTCTGGCGCGAGGCCACCGACAAGGAGCGCCTCTGGGTCACCTGCCCCTCACACCCCATCGTCCAAGGCCTCGGCCCCTACATCGAACTCGCGGCCGAGGAAATGTATGGCGAGCCCTTCGGCATCCCCACACCCGACGAGTTGATCTTCATCAGCTGGTTCACCGGCGGCGAAGTCTTCCGCTCCGGAGCCACCTGGCGGCGCGGCAATGGCAGGATCTTCTACTTCCGCCCCGGCCACGAAACCTACCCCACCTACCACAATCCACAAATCCAACAGGTCATTGCCAATGCCGTCCGCTGGGCTCACACACCCCTCCGAATCAAGGACAGTTGCAACAATATGCCGCCCCTCGAACCACTCCCCGCCGATTCCGAAGCAGAGGATCGCCCCACGATCGGATTCCTCTAAGCCCGTTCAACAATCAGCCCTGCCATGCACGCCCCGCGCAAAAAAACCGCCATCATCCGTGTTGCCATCATCGGCACCGGCGGGATGGCCAACCGCCACGCCGAACTTTACGCCCGGATCCCCGGCGTCCAAATCGTCGCCGCATGCGATATTGACCGCCCGCGCGTCGAGGCCTTCGCCACCAGGCACGGCATCCCCGCAGCCGGAGTGTTCACGGACTTTTCCAAACTCCTGCGCGACTGCCCGGTGGACGCGGTTTCCATCGTCACTCCGGACGCATTCCACGCTCCGCTTTCCATCCAGGCTCTCAAAGCCGGCAAGCACGTCCTTTGCGAAAAACCCCTCGGCCTCGACCACGCCGAGACCCGCCGCATGGTGGCCGCCGCCAACAAAGCCGGCACCGTCGCGATGGTGAATTTCTCCTACCGCGACTGGTCGGCGCTCCAAGCCATCACCGCCCGCGTCCATGCCGGTGAAATCGGCGAGCTCCGCCACGTCGAGGCCAGCTACCTCCAGACCTGGCTCACCGCTCCCATCTGGGGCGAGTGGACCACCAGCCCCGCATGGCTCTGGCGGCTTTCCACCCGGCACGGCTCAAAGGGCGTCCTCGGCGACATCGGCGTGCACATTGTGGACTTCGCCACCTACCCCGCCGGTCCCATCAAAAACGTTTTCGCCCGGCTCAAGGCCTTCCCGAAAGCCCCAAAAAACCGCATTGGCGAATACCCGCTCGACGCCAACGACTCCGCCGTCCTCAACGTCGAGTTCGCCAACGGTGCCCTCGGCACCATCCACACCACGCGCTGGGCCACCGGCCACGCCAACCGCCTCGCCCTCAAACTCCACGGCACCAAAGGCTCCCTCTCCTTCGATTCCGACCTCGGCACCGAATCCTACAGCGCCTGCCTCGGCCGGGACGTCGCCACCGCCAGCTGGAAAGAGCACAAAGCCAAGCCCACTCCCAACAACCACCAGCGCTTCATCCGCGCCATCCGCAGCGGCGAGACCGGGCAACCGAATTTCGCCCGCGGCAGCGAAATCCAGCGCGTGCTCGACGCCTGCTTCGAATCCGACGCCGCCGGCAAACCCGTCAAAATCCACTGCCTTTAAGGCTTTGCGCTTTATGGCGGAGGCGCGGCGGAGGTCGCGGAGGTGAGTTCGGCCTTCCAATCGCGGATCTCCATGGTCACTTCCGCCGGCAGGACGAGATCGGCGGCTGCCGGTTTGGCCATGGCGTAAACGCGGGTTTCCTCGCCGCGCTGCAGCACGACCGGAAGCCGGGTCTTGATGTCGATGAAGGCGCGCGCGGTGAATTTGGAATCCTTCGCATCGGCCGGTTTCATGCCGCTGGCTTTGAGCATCTTGCTATCCTCGGATTCCACTTCGTCACTGAAGAAATAACACTCGTGGCCCATCACGCTCTGCACGCCCTTGTAGTTCTCGGCGGAAAGCCAATCGAAGCCGGCGAAGTCGGCATCCGTGAAGTCCGGCGAATAGGTCACCACGCTTTGATCGCGGCGGTTGCGGATCAGCCCATCGTAAGCGATGTGCTTGGTGATGCGGGCGATATTGAAGATGTAGGTGGTCTGGGTGGTTTCGTCCGAGAACTTCGACGATTCCTTGGTGAAATCCGTGGTGCGGGTGCAGACCAGCGTGCGAATCATCGGCTTGGCGATCGGCTCATTGATTTCATCTATACTCTTCTGGAGCTTGGGATCGGCTCCCACTGTTGCCTTGAGGAATTTCTTCAAGGCGACGAGGTCCACGGTTTCATCCGCCGCCGGGCGGGTGAAGGTGATGGTCCATGCGGCGGGCAGGGTGACGCGCTTGATGAAGGGCGGCTTGGGTGGCGGGACTTTGGTGGCGCTGCTTTCCTGGGCGCCGAGCGGACTGAGAATGGAGAAAATGAATGCTGCGATGACGGTGGGTTTCATGGCGTTTTTTCTAATCTGCAAAGTCTTCTCCATGCTCGTCAAGCACCTTGGCGGTGGAGCGGTCGATGCTCACAAAGTGCCAGCGGCGGCGTTCGCCCTCCGGAATAAAATCCGTGGAAGTCGGGTTGGTAACGCCGGGGCGCATGCGGCCACTTTGGGCGATGACATCGATCATGAAGTTCCAGTTGTTGGTCTCCACCATGTCGGCCAGTGCGCGGATGACGGCCTCGCGCTGGCGTTTGATGGTGAAGGAAGTGCCGCTGCCAGGCAGGGCGGCCATCACGCGGGAAACGAGTTCACTGCGGTTGAGGAAGGGCGCGGTGGTGCGGG
>CAXNHR010000088.1:0-10182 GCA_964202135.1 Luteolibacter sp.
ATGAGGTTGAGAATCTGCTTGAGGACGACCACATTGGCCCGGGTTGGTGTAGTTTTGTTCATAACACCCTACCGAGTGGCAGGGATTTCAACTCAACACCAGCCCGCTTTTTTCCCTAGCTAAGCCGTCCTGTGGGACGGCTGTGGAAATTTTTCCGTGGATGAAATCGGTTAGAGCGTTGGATTGTGTTTTTGCCCATGCTTCATCGACGGGTACGAAGGTGATTTTGTCGCCGGGGCGGAGTTGGCCGAGTTTCCAGAGTTCGGCATCGACGACGACGCAGGGGCAGACGAATCCGCCGAGGCTGGGGCCGTCGGGGCCGAGGATGACGGGCATGTCTCCGGTGAAATCGACCGCGCCGATGGCATAGGCGTTGTCGTGGAGGTTGGACGGGTGGAGGCCGGCTTCGCCGCCGTCGCTACGTGCCCATTTCGGCTTAGGGCCGATCAGGCGGACACCGGTTCGGGCGGAGTTGTAATGTACTTCCCACGCGGTGGCGAAGAAGGTGGCGATGTCTTCTTCGGGGAAGAAATCAGGTGCGGCATGCGGGCCGTAGAGCACGCCGATTTTCCAGGTGTTTGAAAATAAGATTGGAGATTGGAGATTGAGGATGTTTTCGCTTCGCTAATACCTAAAACATCGCCAGGCAACAGGGCGCGGCCGAAGGGGCCGCCGAATTTGCCGAGGGTGAAAGTGGAGGCGCTGCCGAGGTAATCGGGCGATTCGATGCCGCCAGCGACGGCGAGGTAGGCGCGGGCACCGGTGGTTTCGCAGCGGCCGATTTTCAAGACATCGCCGGGTTGGACGGTGTGTGCTTGGTGGCTGGCGATGGGGTTTCCATTGAGCAGGCTGATAACGGGCGCGCCGGTGATGGCGATGGTGGCCGCAGTGTTGAAGCGCAGCGTGGGACCGGCGACGGTGATTTCAAGGCCGGGTGCGCCTTCGGGATTGCCGACGTTCGTGTTGGCGATGCGGAACGAGAGCGAGTCGAATGGGCCGGACGGCGGCACACCCACTTCCCAGTAGCCGACGCGGCCTGGGAAATCCTGCACCGTCGTCATGGTGCCTCCGGAGAGCACGTCGATGGTGTGGGGTTGGTATGCGTATCCGGCCATGTCGCGCATGGCGACGCCGCCATCGATGAAGGGCTGCCAGCAGCAGATGCCGCGCAGGTAACGGAGGTTGGTTTCAAAACCTGATAGACGGGTTTCATCGAGTGCTTGGCCGAGCTTGCGGATGGCCTCATCGCGTTCGCCGGCGTGGACCATTACCTTGGCGAGCAGCGGATCATAATATGGACTCACTTCGATGCCGGCGGCGACCCAGCCATCGCAGCGAGTCCATTCGGGAAACGTGGCTTCGGTGAGCAGCCCGCTGCTGGGGCGGAAGTCATGGTTGGGGTCCTCGGCATAAACGCGGGCCTGGATGGCATGGCCTGATGGTGCGGGCGCGGTGGCGGGCATTTCCCACGCGGGATCCAGCGCGAGGCGCGCCATCCACTCGACGAGGTCGATGCCGGTGACGAGTTCGGTGACGCCGTGCTCGACTTGCAGGCGGGTGTTCACTTCCAGAAAGAAGAAATCGCTACGATCCGCATCGTAGATGAACTCGACGGTGCCGGCGGAACGGTATTGCACGCTCTCGCCGAGTTGAACTGCCGCTGCGTGCAGCGCGGCGCGGGTTTCGCTTGTGAGACAGGGTGCCGGGGTTTCCTCGAAGACTTTCTGGTTGCGGCGCTGCACCGAGCAATCGCGCTCGCCCAAGGCAAGAACGCGGCCCTTGCCGTCACCGAAAATCTGCACTTCGACGTGGCGGCCGCGCTCGATGAAGCGCTCGTGAAACACGCCGCCGGTGCCGAAGCTGCGCTGGCTGACACGCACCACGGCTTCGAACTCGCGGCGGATTTCGTCTTCATTACGACAAACCTTCATGCCGATCCCGCCACCGCCAGCCGTGCTCTTGAGCATGACCGGGTAGCCGATGGCGCGGGCGGCTTCAACGGCGGCTTCCTGATTCTCTAACAAGTCCGTTCCCGGAACGAGCGGCACACCCGCTTGGCCCGCGAGGCGGCGGGCATCGTGCTTGAGGCCGAAGGCGATGATTTGTTCCGGAGTGGGGCCGAGCCATTTCACCCCGGCATCTTCACAAAGACGCGCGAAGTCGGCGTTTTCGCTGAGCAGCCCATAGCCGGGAAACATCGCATGGGCCCCAGAGGCGAGGGCGGCCTCCAACAGTTTTTCCTGAAGCAGATAACTTTCCGAAACCGGGCCGGGACCGAGCCGGTGGGCTTCGTCTGCCAGTTCGACGTGCGGGGCGGAGTAATCCGGATCGGAATAAACCGCGATGCTGCGGTAGCCGAGCTTCTTGAAAGTGCGGATGGCGCGTGCGGCGATTTCGCCGCGGTTGGCGATAAGGATGTTCATGGGGAATGTAGCGGCGGTCTATGACCGTCGAGCGGATGCAAAGTGTGAGTCCAGCGAAATGAGCGAATGAAATGATTGTAGCGGCGCTCTATGAGCGTCGTAGCCAATGAGATGCGAAAGGTCTTTTTCACAGTCTTTTCGTTGGCTATTCTGCCTCGGGGTAGTTAGCGACGGTCACAGACTACAGGAAAATCTCCCCGGCACCGAAACACCGTCGTCCCAAAACACCGAAACACCGGCCGACTGGCCCAGCGAACTCCCCGCCCAAGTCGCCGCCATCCGCAAGCTCCTTCCCACCGTCGGTCCAGACGCGGAAACCCTCGCCGCCTGCTTCGGCCGGAAAAACAAAAAGCGCACCGATCAAATCACCGGCATCCTCGCCACCCTCAAGGCGCTGGGGCATATTTGAGATTTCCGAAACGCCAGCGTCAAACTGGAAGGCAAAGTATGAGGCCTCACGCGAAGCCGCGAAGTCTTTGTGATTCGCGCCTTCGCGTGAATCAAAATCCAGAGGATATCACCTTATGAGCCACGCCATCCCCCCTTTGAAAGGACTGACGCTTTGCCGAAGATCTTTTTGCATTCTCCATTCACCAGGCGGGAAACCGTTCCTCATACGGATTGAATCCCCCGCGTCATCCCTCGACATACTGAACTCCACCGGTCAGGGTCAACGTGATGCAGCCTTCCACAGATGAGGCTTCGCGGCGCGATCCGAGCAAGTCTGTGACCGTTGCTTTGCCGGACGGGACAGGCAGTTGTATTGCGTGCGGCGCGGCGGAGGTCCAAGCCGCCAGAATGCGCTCGCGTCCTTTCTCGAAGTTCAGCACGTAATCGTCCGGGTTGTCGGTCAAGAGCCGGTGTGCCAGCCGATAGCCCCGGAGCTTGGCAACCATCGTGCGCAGCGCCACCGCGGCGGGCTTGTCGGCGAAGTCTTTGGTGAAGATGCCGAAGCTAGCCTCCACCGCCGAACCAGCGGGCGGGGCGGGATTGTCCGCCAGTTCGTAAAGATTCACGACCGCCACGCCATTCAGCAGGCTCACAAGATAGGCCCTCACGACATATTCCGCCTGCACCTGCGGCGTCAGGCTGGAATGATGGCCGGACGTGGAGTAGCCCCACTCGGTGACCGCAATCGGCTTGCGGGATGCTGGCGGGACGTGCCTGCAATACATTCCATCGCGAATCTGCCCATACCACACCGCCACCTGTTCCGGCGGCAGCGGAGGGATGAAAGTGTAAGGATGCACGGCAATCACATCTCCGAATTTCCACAATCCTTCCTTGAGCGCCTGCTCCAGCCAGGCGTCCGACTGCATGGCAATGGACCCGACGGAAATCCTGGCGGCCGGATTGGCGGCTTTGATCACCGGGTAGAGCACCTCGCAGACGCGCACATAGTTGCTCACCACGGTCATGTCATTGTTCTCGTTCGGCTCGTTGATGATTTCCCAAAGAATGTCGTAGTCGCGGTAGTGCGCCGTTACCGCTGCGGCGAACCTTGCAAACGCGGCCAGCGATTCCTCGCGGAGAGCCGGATCCTTCTGACGCCAGACGCAGTGATACGCCTCGTTCTGCGAGCCGATCAGGCCGATGAAGCGCTTGATGCCCGCCTGGCGGAATTCCGCCATCAGGCGATCATGTTTGGTGAAGTCGAAAGGAGCACCCTTGGTCTTTTCGAAGCTGATCCAGAGAAAACCCATGCGAATGGATTCGAGTCCCAGCGACTTGACGAGCTTCACCACCTGCCCGACATCCTCGCCGCGGGGATTCACAAACAATCCCTCCGGCACGACCAAGCCCGGCAGGCCCTTGGCGACGACTGGCGATGCCGGATTGGCATCCGCCGGCAGGGATTCCGCGGAAACCGCCGGCAGTGCGGCGGCGAGCGCGCCCATGCCGCAGCGTTGAAGCGCCGCGCGGCGGCTGAGGATATGAGTGAATGGCTGTCCGGTGGTGGTTGTCGGTTTCATGGATTTCATCAGGATTCGATACGCCGCAATGATTCGATTCTTTCGGATTGCCTTTTCAATGGTTTGTTTCTGTCAGCGTGGCCGCTCAGTGTTTGGGGCGCTTGCAATTCCACGACTTCAACTCCCTGACATCGCCGAGCAGCCCGATCCGGCCCGTGGCCCTTGCCGGCAAGCTGTAACACTCGATGAGAATGTCATTGAGGTAGAACTCCAGCACCGATTTCTTGAGCAACAGGCGGAACGTGGGGTCCGTTCCAAAATCCATCTCCCGATCCACAAGGTTCTCCGGGTTCCAACCTGATCCGTCGGCATTCATCTCCCCGATCTCGCAGCGCCCGCCCGCGCCAACCCGGATCGCGCTGCCGGAGTTTTCATCGTAGGAGATATAAATACCGGAGGGGGCATCCTCCGCAGATGGAGGCAAGGCAAGCCGTCCTTCCAGGATGATGCCCGCGCCAACATCGAATGTCTCGCCGAGCATGGTGACCGAGTCCCCCGCGGCCACGGCCGGCTGGCTGATGGGCAAAGCGGTGGCGTCCTTCTTGAGCTTTTCGTTGTCCTTCCACCAGCCAAGTCGCAGCGTTCCCTGTTCGTCCACCACCGCCGACTTGAGCAGGCCAAGATAGACCTGTCCGTCGCGGGCAATCGTATGGTGGTTGACCAACAGGTCATCGGGCGTGCGACAGAACCGGGTGAAGTAGGCGAAAAACTGCCCCCGGGGGGTCTTCGACTTCTCACCGCCGAGCAGGCGGAGATTCTTTGTGGCCTGGTGAAACGGACCTTCGGGGCGATCCGCCACCAGCGTCCGCATCCGGCCATCAACACCGACCATCGCATAGTATTTATCTCCGATTTTTTCGACCGCGCCGAGCTCGCAAAAGCCAACGCCCTCGACCTTGGGAGGCGGCAGGGCCTTCCACGCCAGGCCATCCACGCTCTCGCCAAAGCCGAACGAACCGCCGGTTTCCGGCTTGGTCGTGCAGGTCCAGTAACCGTAGAGCCCGCCACCGGGACGGGGCAGCGTCCAAATGGTCGTCCAACAACCCGGGACATACCAGCGCTGGTCGCTCTCGAATACATGCGTGTCATCGAGGCGTTTCCAATGGACCAGATCGGTTGACTCGGCGAAGTAGATTTCCTGCGGCCGGCGCCCCTTGTCGCGCCTCTCGCAGAAGTCCATGTAGAATTTTCCATCCTTCTCAAAGTTGCAGGACTTCCAGGTCGAGCCGGTGCCCAGCCAGTCGGAATCCGGGTGTCGCGAAAAGACCCTGCCAATCTCGGTCCAGTGGACGCCATCGGGCGAACTGGCCATCGAGACGTTGTCCAGCAGTTTGCCACCCGCATTGCACGTCGCGTAAAGGTAATAGGTTCCCTCATGATGGAACACCCACGAGTCCCACATGCCGCCGGTCTCGGGCGAGGTCGGCTTGTAAAACATCCCTTGGGGTGTCGTGTCCATCGGCACTTCCACAGGCGGCGGCGTCACAAGATAGGCGGTTTCCCCATCCAGGTGGAGCTTGCCGTCGGCGATGCGGGCGTTGCCGCAAAGCTTGCCCGGAGGAAAGGTGTGCATCGAATCGGCGGTGGTGCCATCTTCAAAGGTCCATTGGGCGAGCGGCTTCGGGTCGGATGGCTTGCCGGGCTCCAGTGCCGCAATCGCCGCCGCATCCAGGGCGACGTCGTAGATCCGCGCTTCTTCAATGGCCCCGGCAAAATAACCGTGCCTGCCGAGCCCGCCCAGGTATCGCAAGCCGAGCAGCACCATCGCATCCCGCTGGAATGTCTGCGGCTGGCTGATGGTATGAGCGGAATAGAGGCGTCCGTTGCGATATGCCCGAACCTCCCTGCCCTGATACACAATGGCCATCTGAACCAGCGTGCCGGCGTCGGCGGCTTCCTCAGGCAAAGCCGCTTGGTCGCGCAGCGTGCGGTTAAACATATCACTTCCGGCCATCCACTTGCCCGCAGCCAGTTCGCCAAACACGATCGCATCGAACCGCTCGTTCTGATCCTCCGACTTCAGGCCGCTGCCTCCCCCGCCTGCAAACCGGGCCGAATCCATCCGCTCGATCGGCTCGATCAAGGTCAGAGCGCCGCCGCCCCGTTGGGTGGTGTTGGCCAAATAGACCCAGGCCACCAGGGTCTTGTCGGTGATGGAGGGCTCTTGATGTGCCTCCTCCGGCGTGACTTCATGCTCCGCACCAGCGATCGCGTGCAAGCTGGCGAAGCCCAGGAGCAGCGCGAGGTATCGGGATATTCTCATACTTGTTTTGCTCAGATGGCCATGACCAACGTTTGGACGCCTCAACGAGGCATAGAGGCAATCTCGGTGACCGGCTGCGCCTCCCATGGCTCGTCGGGCCGGTCCACCACATAGGTGGTTCCGGCAGCCGTGGGAAATGTCAGCACGCCATCCTTCTCCGCCACGGTCACCGCCGCCATCGAATCCAGCTGGCGCACGCGCACCGCGCCGTCCCATGGCCGCATCAGTTGGCAGGGCCGTCCGGCTTCGCTGGTGATCGCCAGATACGACACCTTGCCGCCGCTCTGGATTTCCCCGCTGATCAGAAATGCGCCCTCGGTGCGCAGGCGGGCGAAGCGGGCGGTGTTCTTCAGCTTCACCGGGGCCACGCGGATCTGGCCGGTGTAGCTCTGCACCAGGCTTTCATTGATCACCACCGGCCAGCCCAGGTAGTGCATGAAGATGTGCTCGCTGGCAAAGACACCGCGTGGATAGGTCTGGCAGCCGTTCTCGTGCAGGATGAACCGCGTGTGCTTCTCGAAGACGTCCAATTGGTCGTGCCCCAGCCGCACCCAGGCCATCGAGAGCATCACCAAGTCGTCCCAAAGATAATAGGGAGTGATCTGCAAGGTGCGCAGAGCCAGCTCCTGGTCCTTTGGAGGGCTGTGCAGGCCATATTCACCCGCCGGGAAGATCGGCATCGTCCAAGGCGAAAGGTGGTATTGGATGACGGGATAGTTCTCATAGGCCACCAGCACCTCGCCGGAGGGAAAATCCTGGGTGGTGTAAAGCGGCGGGGCGAAATTGTGAACGACCGGTTTGAGGTTCTTCCCGTCAATGACCGTCGTGCCATAGCCGCGCAGGTTGGCGGCGACCTTCTCCCAGTTTGCCCGCCGGTCTTCATCCACTCCCAGCACCTTGCTGGCGGCCACGGCGGTGCGCAGCAGCATCTTCGCGAAGGCCAGGTCAATGGTGGAGTTCTTCGCATCGGGAACCATCCAAGCCAGATCCCAGACGGCCGTGGGCGGCATGTCATATTTTCCATCCGGCGCGGGCTGCACGAACTTCTCATAGAACTCCGCGCAGGCCTTGATCACCGGGTAGCCTTTCTCGCGCAGGAACGTCTTGTCCTGGCTGTGTTGGTAATACCACCACAGCGGCTGGGCGACAAAACCGTTCACCCAGGGCGACGTGTATTCCGATTTCCGCGAACTCACCGGCGCGGTGTATTTGCGCGGCCAGCCGACAATCGGGAACTTGGCCCCGCCGATGTTCCCGTAGTAGTCGCGCACCATCATCTCCGCGCAGGGCAGCAGGTCGAAGATCTCGTCGTTATACGCCTTGGTCAGCTCCAGATGATTGCAGGAAAATGCTCCCCAGAGGGCGGCCTGCACGTTATAATCCCAGTGGCGGTCATTGCCCCAGTTCGGAAAGTCCTGCTGTGCCCATGGGCCATACAGACCGGGCCCTACGCTGCCCGGTTTGGTCGCGGATGCCAGGTGATAGAGATTGAGAAACCACTGCTGGTTGAGGAAATCCCGGCCCTCAAGCTGCACGAACGAGTGCTTCCAGAAATCCTGCCATGCCTGCGCCTGTTCTCGCCGCAGCTCCGGCATCCCGGCACGCTCGGCCGCGTCCATCGCGGCCCTTGCCGCCTGCAAAGGATTCTTGTCGTCGCGGGTGGTGAACACTGCCGTCAGAAATGTCACCGGCCCCGCCGACTTCATGCTCAGCCGGGCCACGCCTTCCGTCCCGCCGCCCAGGCTCGCCGGTCTTGCGGACTCGCCGATCACTTCCGCCTTGACCACCTCGCCGCCGATCGCCCGGCCCAGCATCACGTATTCAAATCCGTCCGGGTAGGTGTCCGGGTCGGGTGGAAATTGATAGCGCACCCAGACATCCCGCCCCTCCGCGCCAAACTCGGGTGCGGTGTCAATGATGCCCGTGGTGTCCTTGTGACGGGCCAGCTCGATGTCGAACTCCCCGCCGCCCGTCGGCTGGTATTCGGTGGCGATCAGGTTCCGGTTCTTGGCGACAAACGCCCGCAGCTCCGGCGTCTCGCGGCCGGCAATGCGGGTGCTGACCTCGGCATTCCAGAGGTCGAGCCGGGCCGTGGCATCAGGATTCCGGGGCGTGGCCTCGCGGAAACGGATCCAGCCCGCCGGCTTGGTGGTGGGGTCGGATACATGGCATTGGTCAGGGCCGTGGCTTCCGGTGTATGGGCGTAGGGCTTGGTGCGATAGTCGAGCAGATCGTTCTTGCCCACGAAGAGCACCAGGCACTCGGGCACGGAGTAAACCGCCACGCCGATGTCACCGTTGCCGAGCCGGAGCGAATCGGTGTGGTTCGCAGGCAGCTTGGGCAACTCGAGGTTGTTTCCCGAGATCAGGCGCGGCCAGTCCACGCGCATCCGCGTGCCTGCGATGGTTTCGGGTTCCGGTGGCGGCGCGGGAGCTGCCGCGAAGGCGGTGACCTCAAACACTGCGAACGCGGCGAGGATCGTCAGTCCAATAGGGAGGCTTTTCATGATGAGTTTGCATTACTTGGAAACAATGCATGTTCTTTCATCTTACTCGTAGCCGATGGCTTTGAGCTGCTGTTGGAAATCCGCGGGCAATTCCGCCGGCGGCTGGTCGAGGCCCTGGCCGGCATAGTTGAGCAGGTTGCGCAGCAGGCGCTCGGCCACCGGGTCCACGCCCAGCATGTCGCGGATGCGCAGGGTGTTGAAGATAAAGCGGCCCGCGCCGAAGTTGTAGCCCACGGTTTGCAGTGTGGACTTGTAGGCAAACTGCGCGCGGATGCCGGCCACCATCAAGTCATCCGGTGCGGACGCGCCGGAAATGCCCCATCCGCCCTGGGTGATGATGTTGCGGTAGAACGTGTAATCCATCACCCCGCCGGCTGGCAGACCTTCGAAGAGCGGATGCTTCGCGCAGACGGTATCTCCCCGGAAATAGCCGCCGTAGAAATCGGTATCCGTCCATGTCCCTTTTTGGGCCAGCGGCAGCCAGCCGACCGGATTGCCGTCGCGCGCCAGCGCTGCGGGCGAGAGGAATACGACGCTCGCACCCTGCGCCATGCGCGCGGCCAGCTCGCGGAAGGCGGCCGCATCGCCGCCGCCGGTGCCGACGAGGATCAGTTCGCGCTTGGCCGCCTGGCCGGGAGCGAACGGGCGAGTGCGGATGCCGTGGTCCGCGAGCCACTTTGCCAGGCCCTCGTCCTTGCCCCACAGCACGACCTCGCCATCCACGGCGGGCATGTCGGCGGGATCGAAGACGTTGAAAGTGATTTCGCCCCCCGTCGCGGCCGCGCCATTCTCAAAATAGACCAGGAACTTGTAGGCACCGGCCGGACCGTCCACCGGAATTTCGCGTGAGAAGACATTGCTCACCAATGGCTGCTCGCCCGCAACTGCCGGGTCGGGCACGTCCAGGGAAATGCTTTCTTCGAAGACCCGCCGCCCGTCGGGGGCGACCACTTCGATGCGGACCGGATACTGGCCCGGACGCAAGGCGTCCAGGTTCGAGAGGACCGCTTCCAGAAG
>CAXNHR010000089.1:0-10073 GCA_964202135.1 Luteolibacter sp.
GGGTTGCTCTCCAGCAGAGCCCTATCCGTTCCGGCGGTGAGCCGAACGGGAAACAATGGATGCGAGGATGCCAGAGCAATCGGCCATCCGGTGAAGTAATCCACTTTTGCTCAGTTTAATTCTGTCCACTTTTGCTCAGCCCGCCACAGCCAAAAATGCCAGCTAAAAATCACCGCATCAGCAATCCGGAATGATCACGGCACTGTGATTGCGGTTCGGGAGAAAACCGAAATGCTGTCCGCCAAAAGTATTGACCAGCTGCGGAGTGTCCTGTGCGAACCTGGCAGCCGGCGCATCGCAGGCGACGCCGAGTATGAACATCAGTGCCCACAGGCTGACTTGGGCGGCCGTGGGGAAATGGCACACCGCATTCCGCTCGCAATGTGCCAGGCAGTCATGAACACGTGCCGACGCCATTCATCATTGCCTCATATCCGAAGGCATAGTCAACTTTTCAACGCTCCCGCGATCGCGGCGAGGTGTGCGGGCGTGGTGCCGCAGCAACCGCCTACGATGCGCGCACCGGCCTTTAACAAGCGGCGTGCGGTTTCCGCCATTTCCTCCGGAGTTGCAAGATAGAGTGCCGCACCGTCCACTTGACGCGGTGCTCCGGCATTCGGCTGGATGATGACATGGGCGCTGCCCGCGGCGGCGGCGATTTCCTTGCAGAGCGCCACGTAGTCATCAAGATCAAGCGCCGCGCCACAATTGGCCCCGACGATTTTCGCGCCCGCTTCCACCGCACGATGGATCGCCTCGGCCACCGGGGTACCCATCATGGTGCGGAATTCACCGGTCGCGGTTTTCTGGAAGGCATAAGTGCCAATCACGGGAATCCCGGGATCACAGGAAAGCGCCGCCTCGATGCCGAGCACCATTTCCGCAGGGTCGCTCATGGTTTCCACCAGGATTGCATCCGCACCACCCTCTAACAAAGCCTCAATTTGATCGCGAAAAGCCTCGCGCACTTCTTCCTCGGTGAGATCGCCGACGGGTTCGATGAAATCGCCGCAAGGTCCGACGTCGCCAAGCACCCAGGCATCTTCACCGGCGGCGGCGCGTGCCACTTGGGCGGCGGCGAGATTGAGCGCTCGCACATCGGCGGCACGGCCGTGGAGATCGAGCACGAAACGCGAACCGCCGAAGGAATTGGTGGTGATGAGTTGCGAGCCAGCCGCGCGATAGGCATCGTGGATGGCTTTCACGTCCTCCGCGTGATCGATGTTCCATGCCATGCCGCAGGCACCGCTGGTCATGCCGCGCGCCATTAAGAGGGTTCCCATCGCCCCATCACCACAAACCGAGCGCGCCGCCAATTCATCCAACAGGTTTTTTCGTTTCATCGGAGCCATCCAAAAACGCGCGGCGGGCGGGCACAAGTCCGGAACCGCAGGATCGCACGGTATCAACAAACTATCGCACCAAATCACAAGACCGCCTGCGGCAGGGACGCTAGCGTGCGGGCGTTATGAATGATCCCCATCCACTCAGCGCGGCCATCATCGCCGGCAAACGCAAGGACGTCCCCGAGCTCGTGCAAGCCTGCATTTCCGCGGGCGAAAGCGCGCAGATCATCGTGGAAAACCATCTGGTTCCCGCCATGGCCATCGTCGGCGAGCGCTTCAAGAACAATGAAATCTTCGTTCCCGAAATGCTCATCGCCGCCCGTGCGATGAAGGAGGCGCTCAAGATCCTCGAGCCCATGCTGGTCGAAGCGGGCGTGAAACCCGAGTTCAATGCCGTGATCGGCACCGTCGAGGGCGACTTGCACGATATCGGCAAGAACCTTGTCGCCATGATGTGGAAAGGCGCAAACATCGACGTGATCGACCTCGGCGTGAACGTGCCGCCCGCGAAATTTGTCGAAGCCATCCGCGAGCACAACGCCAAGCTCGTCGGGCTCTCGGCGCTGCTCACCACCACCATGCCGGCAATGCGCGAAACCGTGAAGGCCATCCGCGAAGCGGGGCTCTCGCCGAAAATCATGATTGGCGGCGCACCCATCACTACCGAATACGCCAATGAGATCGGAGCCGACGGTTATGCCGCGGATGCAGGCAGCGCGGTAGATGCCGCGATGGCCCTGTTGAAATCCTGAGCCTCCCCGCAGTCTCATGAAGCGCCAATACTATCTCGATCTCGCCGCATCCGGATTGAAAATGCCCATCGGCACCCATCTGGTGCTGCATGAACATGCCGACCACGCCATCATCCCGGATAACGGGCGGCGTCTTGGCGGTGTGATCGAGGAGGCGGCGCGGCGTTTCGGCTGTCCGATGGCGCTGCCGCTGATGGACTTGAAGTTGGAGAAGGAAGCGCTGTTGCTCGCCCGCGGCATCGCATCGGCGGAGATCGATTCGTTTCACTTCGATGAAACACCGGTTGACGATTGGGAAGTGCCGCTCACCCGCAAAATGGATGCCGTCTGCGAGGCGATCCATTACATCGCCAACGAAACCGACCTTCTGCCGGTGGGCATGGGCATCGGTCCGTTTTCGCTGATGACCAAACTGATCAGCGATCCCATCACGCCGGTCTTCCTGGCAGGTGATGGTGCGACGGCCGATGATGAGGAGGAAGTCGGATTGGTCGAAAGACTGCTGGAACTTTCCTCGAAAACCATCCGCCTCTATCTGAACGCGCAGATCCAAGCCGGTGCCAAGGCCATCATCCTGTGCGAGCCCGCCGCCAACAAAGTCTATTTCTCTCCCAACCAACTGGATGAGGGTTATGAGGTTTTCGACCGCTACGTGATGAAGCTCAACCGCGAGATACGCGAACAACTGGCCGCGGCGGATGTCGATCTGATCTTCCACGACTGCGGTGAGCTGACCGACGGCATGGTCAGTCGTTTCGCGGGTCTTGATCCGGCGATGATTAGCCTCGGTTGCTCACGCCAGCTTTGGGAAGACGCAGCACTGATCCCGAAATCCACCGTGCTTTACGGCAACCTGCCTACGAAACAGTTCTACTCGGACGAGTTGGTAAGCGTCGCCAAGGTCAGGGAGCTTTCCGATCAACTGCTGCACCGCATGCGCGACGTGGGTCATCCCTTCATTCTCGGCAGCGAGTGCGACGTGCTCAGCGTTCCGGGATACGAGCAAACCATCAAGGCCAAGGTGGATGAGTTCCTGAAAGACGGGTAAACCGTTCAGAACGGCGGCAGGCCGAGCATTTCCGGAATCGCCTCGCGCGGCCGACAGGTGAGGATTTCCGGATCGCCGGCGGTGATGAGCACGGTGTGCTCAAAGTGCGCGGAGGGCTTGCGGTCCTCGGTGATGACCGTCCAACCGTCGTCGAGGATTCGCACAGAAGGCACGCCGGCGTTGACCATCGGCTCGATAGCCAGCGTCATGCCGGGCATCAGCACCGGCGACTTGCCGTTGGGCCGGTAGTTCGGCACCTGCGGTTCCTCGTGCAAACGGCGGCCGACGCCGTGGCCGACGAACTCGCGCACCACGGTGAATCCCTTCGGTTTGACAAAAGCCTCCACCGAACCGCAGAGATCGGCGAGGCGGCGACCGGCGCGGGCGTGGGAGATCGCCTCAAATAATGATTGCTCGGTGGCCGCCAACAGCAGCTTGGTTTCCAAGGGAATGTCACCGGCGGCAATGGTGGTGGCGTTGTCGCCGATGAAACCGCCCTTGATGATGCCGACGTCGATCTTGACGATGTCGCCCGGCATGATGCGGCGTGGTCCGCCGATGCCATGCACCACCTCTTCGTTGACAGAGACGCAAATCTGGCCGGGAAACCCGCGGTAGTTTAGAAAGGCACTGCGGCAGTCGTGCTCACGCATCAACTCAGCCGCCATGTGGTCGATCTCGCCGGTGGTGCGGCCGGGCTTCACCTCGCGGGCCAGCGCCTGCAGTATGGTGGACGCGACGTTTCCCGAAATCCGCATCGCCTCGATCTCACGGGGCGACTTGATGGGAATGCGATGGCGGCGCATGCTACAACTTTTCCTGGGGCACGGAGCGATTGCCGCTCACTGGTGGGTGCTCTTGTAGATGTACGCGGTGATGAACAGCACGATAAGCACGGCGATAACCGTCCAGAGATAGACAATGGCGGTGCGCGGCGCGGCCTTGCTGCCTTGGTTGAGGCGGTCGTAGCGGCCCTTGAGTTTGCCTTTGCGCAGGAAGCCGTCGTAGTGCTTCTGCAAGAGCTGGGTTTCCACCTGGCGCATGACGTCGAGCACGACGCCGACCATGATGAGCAGCGAGGTGCCGCCGAAGAATTGCAGCACCAGCGAGCCCGGCGGCAGGCCTACCAAGGCACCGACGCCGACCGGCAGCACGAAAAGGACGGTGAGGAAGATCGCACCCGCAAAGGTAAGGCGGGTCATCGTGAAGTCGAGGAAATCGGCGGTGGGCTTGCCCGGGCGCACGCCGGGAATGTAGCCGCCATTGCGCTTGAGATCCTCCGCGATTTGCGAGGGCTGGAACATCATGGCCACCCAGAAATAGGAAAACAGGAAGATGCCGATGCCGCCGAGAATGTAATACCAGGTTCCACCGCCGACGAGTTCGCCGTAGAGCTTGGTGGCCCAGCCCTGGCCCGAGAAGAACCATTGCAGCATCATGGGTGGCAGCGAGAGCACCGCCGAGGCGAAGATGATCGGCATCACGCCGGCGTAGTTGACTTTGAGCGGCAGATACTGCGTCTGGCCGCCGAACTGTTTGCGGCCGACCACGCGCTTGGCATATTGCACGGCGATGCGGCGCTGCGCCTGGGTGATCGAAACGGTGGCGGCGATCACGATGAGCAGCAGCGCGATCATCACCACCATC
This sequence comes from Luteolibacter sp., assembly GCA_964202135.1. Taxonomy (GTDB): domain Bacteria; phylum Verrucomicrobiota; class Verrucomicrobiia; order Verrucomicrobiales; family Akkermansiaceae; genus Luteolibacter. The sequence goes on from CAXNHR010000089.1 coordinate 4,794, forward strand.
ATGATGGCGCGGAAGGAGCCGGCATCACCGGAGACAAAATATTTCCAAGCTTGGATCAGCGCGCCCGGCAGGGCGGAGATGATGTTGACTGTGATGATGATGGAGGTGCCGTTGCCGATCCCCTTCTCGGTGATCTGGTCGCCGATCCACATCAGCAGCACGGTGCCGGCGACGATGGTGGTGACGGTGAGGATCATCCACAACACCGAGGGATCCGGCACCAGGTCGCCGAAGCGTTCGATCCCGGCCATGTAGGGGATGTTTCCCGGCGCGGTGAGCGATTTGGCGACGAAGAAGCCTTGGACCAGCGCAATGGCGATGGTGATGTAGCGGGTGTATTGGGTGATTTTCTGGCGGCCGCCGTCCTCACGGGCGAGGCGAGAGAGTTTTGGCACAACTGCCGTCATCAGCTGCACCATGATCGATGCGGAAATGTAGGGCATGATGCCGAGTGCGAAGATGCCTGCCTGTTGCAGGCCGCCACCGGAGAACACGGTGAGCAGCGCGGTGATGCCGCCGGTGGGGCTGGTGGGATCCTGCTTCTGCATATCGTCCAGCCAGGCTTGGATAACGGTGGCATCCACACCGGGCAGTGTGATGTGCACGCCGAGTCGGATGATGACGATAAGGGCGAGGGTGAACAGAATGCGGTCCCGGAGCTCCGGGATTTTCCAAGTGTTGGCAAAGGCGGAAATCATAACGATGGATGGAAGGAAAAGACGCGCGGGTTATATACACGGCGAGGAAGCGTGCAAGCGCTTCCCCACCGGAAATCAGGAACTGGAATCGCGGCGGATCAGGCGCTCAGGCCTTGATGGTGCCACCGGCTTTCTCGATCTTCTGACGGGCGGTGGCGCTGACCTTGTTCACCTCGATGGTGAAGGCCTTTTCCACTTCGCCATCGCCGAGAAGTTTCACTTGATCGCAGCGGCCATTCAGCAAGCCGGCCTTGCGAAGTGATTCCTCGTTGATGATCGCGCCAGCCTCAAAGCGGCCGTCGAGATCACCGACGTTGACGGTTCCGACGACGTCGCGGAAGTCAAAGTTGTTGAATCCGCGTTTGGGCAGGCGGCGATGAAGGGGCATCTGGCCGCCTTCGAAACCGACGCGGGTGCCGGAACCGGAGCGGGCCTTCTGACCCTTGTTGCCTTTGCACGCGGTCTTGCCGTGGCCGGAGCTTTCGCCGCAGCCGAGGCGCTTGATGCCGCGCTTGGCACCGGGATTGGGGCTGTAGTCGTGAAGTTGCATGTCTTTGATTTTGTTAGATCGGTCGGATCAGTCGGATTGGTCGAATCTGTCAGATCGCCTTTTCCTTCTTCTTCTTGCCGCGCGATCCGAGGATCTGGTCGCGGGTGCGGAGTTGGGAGAGGGCCTTGAGGGTGGCTTTGACGACGTTGGCGTGATTGGAGGAACCCATCGACTTGGCGAGGATATCGCGGATGCCGACCGCTTCGCAAACGGCACGCACACCACCACCGGCGATGATGCCCGTTCCCGGTGACGCGGGTTTGAGCAGCACTTTGCCACCACCGTATTCGGCGTAGATTTCGTGAGGGATGGTTCCATCCACGATGCTCATCGGCTTGAGCACCTTGCGGGCGCCTTCACTGGCCTTCTTGATGGCGTCGGCCACTTCGTTGGCCTTGCCGAAGCCGAGGCCGACCTTGCCGATCTTGTCGCCGGAGACGACGAGAGCGGAGAAGCTGAAGCGACGGCCACCCTTGACGACCTTGGCGCAGCGGTTGATGAAGACGACCTTTTCGGAGAGTTCGTTGCCTTCGGAATCGGTGGGAGCCTGGCGCTCTTCACGGCGTGGACCGCCACGGCCGCGACCGCCGCCGCCACCGCCTTGGTATCCGCCGCCTTGGCCGCGGTTGCCTTGATAGCCACCGTGTTGCTGACCGGAGTTCGCCACCGGACCCAATGCTTCAGCAGGAGCTGCGGCTTCGACTGGGGCGGGCGTTTCGTTTTCTGGAATTGTTACCATGATGAGTGTCTGGTCAGAGCATTAGAATTGGAGGCCGGCTTCACGCGCCGCTTCGGCGAGTGCTTTGACTTTTCCGTGGTAGAGGTGGCCGCCGCGGTCGAAGACCACGGCGCTGATGTTGGAACCCTTGGCGCGCTCCGCGAGGAGTTGGCCGACCTTCTGGGCGCTCTCGACGTTGGAAGAGGCCTTCTCGAAACTCTTGTCCATGGTGGAGGCGGAGACGAGGGTTTTGCCTGCCGAGTCGTCGATGACCTGGGCGTAGATGTGTTGATTGGAGTAATGCACGGCCAGGCGCGGGCGCTCGGCGGTGCCGGTGACCTTGCGGCGGATGCGTTTGTGAATCCGCTGGCGGATCGTCTTGCGATTGATGGTGCTCATGATGCCGGAGATGGTTGGGATTATTTGCCGACGCTCTTGCCTTCCTTGCGGCGCACGTGTTCGTCGGAATAACGGACGCCCTTGCCCTTGTAGGGCTCCGGCGGATAGTAGCCGCGCACTTCGGCGGCGAACTGGCCGACGAGCTGCTTGTCGATGCCTTCCACCTTGATCTTGGTGTTTTCGTTCACCGTGACGGTGAGGCCTGAGGGGATCGGGTGAAGCAGCGGGTGCGAGCGGCCGAGTGAGAGATCGAGGTCCTTGCCCTTGACAGCGGCACGAAGGCCGACGCCGTGGATTTCGAGGTCCTTCACGTAGCCCTTGGAAACGCCGATGATCATGTTGTGGATCAGGCTGCGGGCGGTGCCGTGGAGGGCGCGGATCTGGCGGGCTTCGGTGGCGCGGGAAACGATGACGTTGCCGTCCTCGTTCTTGAGCGAGATGCCTTCGGGAAGATCGAAGTCGAGTTTGCCTTTGGGGCCTTCGACTACGACGGTGCGGCCGTCGAGCTTGACGGCGACTTTTTCAGGGAGAGAGATGGGCTTGAGTCCGACTCGTGACATGGTGATGTTTTCCTTTCGCGAGTTATGGGGTTACCAGACGTTGGCGAGTAGTTCGCCGCCGAGTTTGTGACGCTTGGCATTGCCGCCGGACATCACGCCTTTCGAAGTGGAAAGGATGGAGATGCCGAGGCCGGACATGACGCGCGGGATTTCACCGGCACCGACGTAGTGGCGGCGGCCGGGAGTGGAAACGCGCTTGAGATCGGTGAGAACCGGGCGGCCGTCCACAAAGCGTGGCTTGACCTTGAGGCCGGTGCGCTTGCCGGTGACGACTTCGTAATTCCAGATGTAGCCTTCCTCCTGGAGGATGCGGGCGATGTCCGCCTTGATCTTGGAGTAGGGAGCTGTAAATTCCTCATTGCCGGCGCGGGCGGCGTTTTTAAAACGCGTGAGGAAGTCTGCGATGGGATCGGTGAGAACTGCCATGGTGGTGATTCTTTAAAGGTTCGTTGGGATTGGCAGATCAGACTGCGGCGGCCGCTTCGGCTTCGTTGGCTTTTTTCATGTCGCGGAACGGCATGCCCAGTTCCATGAGCAGGGCGCGTCCTTGGGCATCGGTGGTGGCGGAGGTGACGAAGATCAGGTCGAAACCGATCTGACGCTTGATCTGGTCGATCTCGATTTCCGGGAAGATCGACTGCTCTTGGATGCCGCAGGCATAGTTGCCGCGGCCGTCAAACGACTTCGAGGAAATGCCGCGGAAGTCGCGGATGTTCGGTGCGGTGATGTTGATGAAGCGGTGCAGGAACTCCCACATGCGGGCGCCGCGCAGAGTGACGCGGGCACCGAGCACTTCATTCTCGCGGAGCTTGAAGTTGGCGACGGATTTCTTCGAATAAGTGATCGATGGCTTTTGGCCGGTGATCTTGGTGATTTCCGCCACGGCGTCATCGACGGCAACCTTGCGGTCCGGGGCCTTGCCCATGCAGGAGGTGACGACGATTTTCTCGAGGCGGGGAACCTGGTGGGAGTTGGTGTATCCGAGCTTCTTGGTGAGAGCCGGGACCACCTTGTCCTTGTAGTATTGTTGTAATGCGGGTGTGCTCATTGGTTTTGCGGGTCAGCGCGGTTTGGTGTCAGGCGCTTAAGCGCGGGCGGAGGCATGAGCCTCAGCCCACTTTCTTGACATTGGAGATGTGGATGGGGCCGTCGATGGTCTTGATGCCGCCGGCGGAATCCGCCTCGCTGGGCTTGGTGGCTTTCTTGAGGGGGCGGACGCCCTCGACGACGACGCGGCCCTTGCCTGCATCCACAAGCAGCACGGTGCCGCGCTTGCCTTTGTGGTTGCCGGTGATGACTTCGACTTCGTCGCCTTTTTTGACGTGGGTCTTGATGCGGCTCATGGGGATATGGAAAAGGATTGGACTGGTTGGATCAGAGCACCTCGGGGGCGAGGGAGACGATTTTCATGAACGCCTTTTCACGGAGTTCACGGGCGACGGGCCCGAAGATGCGGGTGCCGCGCGGATTGTTGTCCTTGTCGATGATGACAATGGCGTTGGAATCGAACCGCAGGATCGAGCCATCGGCGCGGCGGATCGGATAGGCGGTGCGGACGACGACGGCCTTGACCACGCTGCCCTTCTTGACCGAGGCGGTGGGGATGGAATCGCGAATGTGGGCGGTGATGACGTCGCCGATGCAGGCGGTGCGGCTGCGTTTGCCGAGCACGCCGATCATTTTTGCGCTGCGGGCACCGGTGTTGTCGGCGACGGCGAGCATGGTTTCCATTTGGATCATGGCTTCGAGGAATTTGAGATTTGAAATTTGAAATTTGAGATTCGGCAGGGCCGGCTCAGTGCGAGAGCACTTCGGTGAGGGTCCAGCGCTTGAGTTTGGAAAGCGGCTTGGTCTCGGTGATGCGGACGCGGTCGCCGATCTTGGCCTGGCCGCTCTCGTCGTGAACGTAGTATTTCTTGGAGCGCTTGACGATTTTGTTGAAGCGCGGATGAGGGACGCGGGCGACGTGCTCGACGACGAGTGTCTTGTCCATCTTGTCTGAAATGACGACGCCGGTGCGGGTCTTGCGCACGTGGGGATTGGTGTCCTGTGAAGTTTCGCTCATGGTGGAAAACGGTTGATCGTTGGTGGTTGGAATCAGGCGAGTGACTTCGCGGTGATGGCGGTCATGACCTGGGCGGTCTCGCGGCGCACCTGGCGGATGCGGGCGGGGTTTTCAAGCTGCCCGGTAGCTCTTTGCAAGCGCAGATTGAGAGCCTCCTGCTTGAGGTCGCGCAGGCGGGTGGAGAGCTCGTCGTTGGAGAGTTCGTTGATGTCTTTGGCTTTGGTTTTGGCCATGGTTCAGACGGGGTGAGTGATGGATCAGGAGTGCGGATTGCGGGTGACGAGGCGGGT
>CAXNHR010000090.1:0-10061 GCA_964202135.1 Luteolibacter sp.
GTGATGCGGGCCAACCATTCGGCGGCCGACAAGGCGCGGGTCGGGTTCATGCGCATGTCGAGCGGTCCGTCGTGCTTGAAACTGAAACCACGCGTGGGGTCGTCGAACTGCATCGATGAGCAACCGAGGTCGGCGAAGACGAAATCCACGCCCTCGAGGCCGCGCTGGGCGAGCACTTTGGAGATGCCGGCGAAATTCGAGCGCACGGTCTCGAAACAATCCGTGCCGAAACCGGCCTCGCGCAGGCGCTGCCCGGTTTTCGGCAATTCGAGCGGATCCTGGTCGAGGCCGATGAGTTTGCCGCCAGGCAGGATTTTTCCGAGGATTTGGCGGGCGTGTCCGCCATAGCCGAGGGTGGCGTCCACACCTGTGATGCCGGGTTTCAGGGCGAGCGCATCGAGGCATTCGCCGACCATGATGGGCAGGTGGGAGCCGGCGGGTGTTTTGCCGGAAGCGATGACTTTGGCGACGGTGTCCGGATCAAGCGAGGGATCGAGTTCCTTGTATTTCTCCTCAAAGCGCCGCGGATTTTTGCCGCTGTAGCGTTTGCGGCGAGGCGGCCGGGGTTCTTGCTGATCCATGATGACGGACGATGTCTGGCACGATTGAAACGATCCGTCAAAATCAGGTTTTTTACTTCCGCCCGTAGGACAAGCGTGTGTTCTCTTGCGCGCCCCATGAAGATCGGCATCGCACAAATCAACCCGGTGGTCGGAGATTTCCCCGGCAACGCCAAACGCATTCTCGCAGCCTACCACGAGTGCCTCGATGCCGGGGCCGAGTTGGTGCTCACACCGGAGCTTTCGCTGGTCGGCTATCCGCCGCGCGATCTGGTTTTCAAGTCGCAGTTTGTTCCGAAGTGCCTGCAGGCGCTCGATTACCTCGCCGGAGAAATCCGCGAGGTGCCGCTGCTGGCTGGCTATGTGGACCACCACCATCCGACCCGGCCGGGCAAGCCGTTCCGCAATGCCGCGGCGTGGCTGGAGCGGGGCGAAATCCGCCACCGCATCTGGAAAACCCTGCTGCCCACCTATGATGTCTTCGATGAGCGCCGATACTTCGAACCCGGAGTAGCGAGCGAACCGATCGTTTGGAATGGAATGCGCATCGGGGTGACGATCTGTGAGGACATCTGGACCGAGGATTATCTCCAGCGGCCGTTTTATGATCGTGATCCGGTGAATGAACTCGCCGCCAAGGGCGTCGACCTGCTCGTCAATCTGAGCGCCTCGCCATTCCACCTCGGCAAGCCCACGCTGCGGCGGGCGATGATCGGCGGCATTGCGCGCCGGGTTAAAGCTCCCGTCGTTTATTGCAATACGGTGGGAGCAAACGATCAACTCGTCTTCGACGGCCATTCATTGGTCGCCGGGCCGAATGGCCGCATCCAGGTGCAAGTGCCCGGATTCATCGAAACCTGCCAGGTGGTGGACCCTTTCGTGCCGGTGGAAAACGACGTGCCGATCGATGACTGCGAGTCATCACATATCTATCAGGCCTTGGTGCTCGGCGTGCGCGATTACGTCACCAAGTGCGGTTTTTCCAGTGTCTGTCTGGGCTTGAGCGGCGGCATCGACTCCGCCCTGACGGCGGTGATCGCGGCCGATGCGCTTGGTCCGCAAAACGTCCGCGGGCTGACCATGCCGAGTGCTTATTCCTCGCGCGGCAGCGTGGATGATTCGTTCGCCCTCGCGGCAAACCTCGGCATCCGCTGCGATGACGTGCCCATCGGCCCGGCCTTCGATGCGATCAAGGAAACCATGAGACCCATCTTCGAGGGGAAACCCGAGGATGTCACCGAGGAGAACATGCAGGCGCGCATCCGCGGCCTGCTGATGATGGCGCTTTCCAACAAGGAGAACCACCTGCTTCTAACAACCGGCAACAAGAGCGAACTCGCCGTCGGCTACTGCACCATCTACGGTGACATGAACGGCGGTCTGGCCGTGATTTCCGATTTGCCGAAAACGCGCGTCTATCAGGTCGCGCGTTGGATCAACCGCGAGCGTGAGATCATTCCATGGAACACCATCGACAAGCCGCCGAGCGCCGAGCTGCGGCCGGACCAGAAGGACCAGGACACGCTGCCGCCTTATGAGATCCTCGATGGCATTCTTGAATTGTATGTGGAGCACCATCTCTCGGCGGATGAAATCATTTCACGCGGTTTCGAGGAGGCCACGGTGCGCTGGGTGCAGCGTCGCGTGGACCTCAACGAATGGAAACGCCACCAGGCGGCCCCCGGCCTGCGCGTGACCTCCAAGGCCTTCGGCATCGGCCGCCGCATGCCCATCGTCCAGCGCTTTGTGGGGTAGCTGCCCACTGCAAACTTCCTCCCCGACATGACCCTCCCTGAAGCACGCAACATCCTTGGTCTCGGACCGGACGAGGATCCGCGCCCGCATCTTTCGGAATTCCAGGCCGCGCGCGAGCGGATCGCGGAAATGGTGCGCAGCGCGCCCAACGAGCAGCTCGCCATCCGCTATCAGAACGGACTCGTCGAGTTTGACCAGGCGCTGGCGGCGGTCCGCGAATATCTCGAAACCCTTGCCGCGCAGCCAGCCCGGCCGGAGGAGCCGGAGGAGGTTTTGGCGGAAGAGGAAATGCCTCGCCGCAGGAAGTCGCTGGCCTGGCTCGCATGGCTGATGGTTTTTCTAACAGGGGCGGCGGGCGGCGGTGTGCTCTATTTCATGAACGAGAAGGAAAAGCAGCGTCAGATCGAGGCGCGCATCGATTTTCTCGCGCGTTCGGGAACGATCTACGTGGAAAACCGGCGTTGGCAGGAAGCCGGGCGCTCGTTTGCGGAAATCGAGGAACTGGATCCGGGATCGGAGATCGCCATGCGCGGACGGCGCGGCATCGAGGCGGGTATGGACGAGGAGCAGAAGCAATTCATCGGCTACTGGACCAGCCAAGCCATCGCCGAGCTCGATGCCGGCCGCTTCGATGAGGCGGAGGCCGCCGCCCGCCGCGTGTTGGAAAATTTCCCCGATGAGACCGAAGCGGTGACCATTCTTGAGCGCGTTGCCAAGGCCCGCGAAGGGATTTCTCGCGACAGGGCCATCGCCGCCGCCCGCCGCCTGTTGGATGAAAAGCAGTGGGAAACTGCGATCAAGGCCGCACGCAGGATACTCGATGCAGACCCCGCTGATAGCGATGCGGCGACGATTCTCGCCGATGCGACTGCGGCGCTTGAAAAGCAACGCGCCGAGCAAGCACGCGCCGCGGAACTTTTCCGCATGGCCGCGGAGCGGGATCAGGGCGAGTTCGACCAACAGGCGCTCGACTGGCTGCGCGAGGCCGCCACGCTCGCACCCGGAAATCCGGAAATCACCGCGCTTTTCGAAAAAATGGCGTCATACACCCGCACCTTGCGCGTGCCGGGGGATTTCGCCACGCCCGCCGAGGCGTTGGAAGCCGCGCGCGACCGCGACCGCATCGTGCTGGGCGAGCAGACATGGAAAGGACCGCTGGTGATCAATACCGCCATCGAACTCCAAGGCGCGGGACCGGCGGCGACGATCATCGAGTGCCCGCCGGCGCAGGGCTGCCCCATCACCATCGGGCCGGATGCCAGAGGCGCGCGGATCACCGGCATCGGTTTCCGCCACGAGTCGTTTCTGGCCGATGGCAGGGAGCGTTTTGCCGCGGCCCTGGTGCGCGGCGGTGGTGCCACATTTGTCGATTGCCGCTTCAGTGATGCGAGCGGCCACGGGCTGGCGGTGATCGAGGGAGGCGAGGCGGTGGCCAACCGCTGCCGCTTCGTGGACAACGGTTGGAATGGCGCGGCCGCCATCGGTGCCGCCAGCCGTCTCGAAGTGCGCGATTCCGAATCACTCAACAATTTCGAGCACGGCATCGAGTCGTGGGATGGAGCCGCCGTCATGCTCGTCAGGAACCGCTGCGAGGGCAACAGCCGCAATGGCATCCATACTGACAACGGCGCGGCCGCCGCAGTGATCGAGGGCAACCAACTCATCGCCAACCGCGAGTTCGGCCTGGTGCTTGGCAGCGCGGGCTCGGGGAAAATTTCTGGCAACACCGCCCGCGAAAACCTGCTCGGCGGCTACGTGATCCGCCATGCCGCCCGCTCGCTCGCCGTCACCGGAAACCAAGCCACCCTCAACCGCGGGCCGGGGCTCGTGCTTGAAAAAGGCCTCTCCGCCGAGGCCTACAGCGGCAACACGGGCTCGCAGAATACCGGCACGGAGATCCTCACCGAGGCGGACCTCTCAGACGGCGATTAGCGCCCATGCCCATCACACAAATCGGCCGCCGATGGGGGGATCTCGGCGGCCTGCCTTCATCTCATTCCACCGGAACCGCGTGAGCGCTTGGTTTCGCATTCGGGTTCTTCGGCAGATGGACTCTCAGGATGCCATCCTTGTATTCCGAGGTGATATTGTCGGCGTCGGTGTCTTCCGGGAGCGTGAACGAACGTTCGAAGCGGCCGTAAGCCCGTTCGATACGGTGGAACTTCGTGTCCTTTTCCTCTTTCTCCACCTTGCGTTCGCCACTGATGCACAGGGTGCCGTCATCGACGTTCACCTTGATATCCTCTTTCTTCACTTCCGGCAGCTCGGCTTTCACGACATATTCCTTGTCGTTTTCACCAATATCCACCGAAGGCGTCCAATCGGCCAGCGTCATCGATTCCTCGTTTTTCGCCAGCCAGCCGGGAAATGTCCGCTGCATGTTGCGCATGAGATCCTCCATTTCACGGAATGGATCCATCCGCATCGTCGGCCGGAACAAGTCCAGCGATTCCGTTTTTCCAAACGGATTGAACTTGGTGAGCATGTTCATGGTCTTGCCTTTCGTTTCCGGTGCGGGGTTTCACCTCAATGCCACCCCTGCCGCCGGCAGCCTGGATGGCAGGCCTCTGATTGCCTGCCCGACACGGGCCGGAGCGCCTCGAATCACATGGGGGGTGGGGGGATTTTCACGCGGGGGGCGGGGGGATTTTGAAAGGCGTTCCAGCCCCATCGGACATATGCAAGATGGCAGATCGCGGGATTCTGTAAATTGTCGCAGCCACTCATCGGGCATCGCCATCCGCGGCATTCCGGCATAGGTGATTTCATTAGTCCGGGCCCTTGCTTGCCGCTTGATTCCCGGGCGCTCCACCCCAAAGCTCCGGCCATGCAAGATGCCAGCTACGTCCGCGATGCCTTCGCCCGGATCGCCGACCGCTATGTGCTCACCAACCACGTCCTGAGCTGCGGGGCGGACATTTGGTGGCGCAAGGTGGTCACCGCGCGCATCCGGAAATGGAAACCCGCGCGCTTGCTCGATGTGGCGTCCGGCACCGGCGATTTGGCCTTGGAAATCCAGGACCAATGCCCGGATTGCGAGGTGATCGCCACGGATTTCTGCGCCGAAATGCTCGCCCACGCCTCCAGCCGCGGACTCGCCAAAACCATGGTGGCCGATGCGCTGAACCTGCCGTTTGACGATGCGTCCTTCGACGTCGTCACCGTGGCCTTCGGCCTGCGCAACATGGCGGACTACCCGGCCGCGCTGCGCGAGATGCAGCGCGTCCTGGGGCCCGGCGGCCATCTGCTGATACTCGATTTCTCGCTGCCCGGCGGATTCCTGCGGCCGTTCTACCGTTTCTACCTCCACCACGTCCTGCCGCGCATGGCCGGCTGGCTCACCGGCCAGCGCGACGCCTACGAATACCTCGGCGGCTCCATCGAAGCCTTCCCATCCGGCCGCGCCATGCTCGATCTGTTAGAAAGTTGTGGTTATCAGGAAACCTCCGCCACACCGCTGACCGGCGGCGTGGTATCCATCTATCAAGCCGGCCGCCCCTCATGACCGCAACGTCCATGCCCGCCCGCGATGCGGCGCTTGAGCTTGCCCGCCGCCTCAAGGCCGCCGGGCACGAGGCGCTGTTCGCCGGCGGTTGCGTGCGCGACAAGTTGTTAGGCCACGAACCGGAGGACTACGACATCGCCACCTCCGCCGTGCCGTCCGAAGTGCTCGACCTTTTTCCCGGCTCCAATGAAGTGGGCGCACACTTCGGCGTGGTGATCGCCAAACACGGCGGCCATCACATCGAGATCGCCACCTTCCGAACCGATGGCAGCTACCGCGACGGACGCCGGCCGGAAAGCGTCACCTTCTCCACACCACAGGAAGACGCGCGGCGGCGCGATTTCACCATCAACGGCCTGTTCGAAGTGCCGGAAACCGGCGAAGTCATCGATTACGTCGGCGGCCTGGCCGATCTGGATGCGGGCATCATCCGCGCCATTGGTGATGCCGCCGCGCGCTTCACCGAGGACGGCCTGCGCCTGCTGCGAGCGGTTCGATTCGCCGCGCGCATCGGCTTCACCATCGAGCCCGCCACCGATGCCGCCTTGCGCGATTGCGCGAAGTTGTTAGACCGGATTTCCCCCGAGCGCATCCGCGACGAGTTTTCCAAGATCCTCACCTCGCCGCGCCGCAGGGCCGGAGTCGAACATTTGGTGGAAACCGGCATCATCCGTCATTTCCTGCCCGAGTTGCTGCCGACCGTCGGCTGCGACCAACCACCCGAGTGGCATCCGGAGGGCGACGTGTTCACGCACACCATGATCATGCTCGGGATGCTCGCGCCCGACGCGCCGATCGAGTTATGCCTTGCCGTGTTGTTGCATGATATCGCCAAGCCGCCATGCCGCACTGTCGATCCCGACGGCCGCATCCGTTTCAACGGCCACGACGCGCTCGGCGCGGAAATGGCGGAAACCATCCTGCGCCGCCTGCGTTATCCCAACCACGTGATCGACGACGCGGTGACTATGGTCGCGCGCCACATGCAGTTCATGAACGTGCGGAAGATGCGCGTGGCCAGGCTCAAGCGCTTCATGGCCGTGCCGACCTTTGAACGGGAAATGGAGCTCCACCGTGTCGATTGCGCGTCGTCCAACGGCTTTACCGACAACTATGAATTCCTCCAGGGCAGGGAAGCCGAGTTTGCCGCCGAACCACTCATCCCGCCGCCGCTCGTCACCGGCAAGGATCTCATCAAGCTAGGCCTGCAACCCGGCCCGCGTTTCAAGGACATCCTCGAAGCCATCCAGACCGAGCAGCTTGAGGGAAGAATCATGGAACGCGAACCCGCGCTCGAATACCTCAGGCAATTGGCCTCGGAATCAGGCTGAGCCGTAACCATGCAGCAGGCGGCTGCCATTGTGGCGCGGGCGTCCCCCGCCCGCCGCCAATTTGGGTTCAATTCAACAAGATGGAACAGGTGAGCTGGCAGGCTTGAAGCCAGCGGGATACCACAGTCGATGCTCATGAACGCGCTCGGCAGGATCGTGCGGAGGGATCTGGGTTCATTCCCGGATGGTTTCAGTTTGCTTGTCGAGGATGGTGGCAGCCAGGCGATCGATCGCCACGGAATGCCAGATACGGCTTTCCCCGTTGGTGATGAACAATCCTGCCGCAGTGACCTGCCCGGATTGTGCGATCACGTCAACGAGGACATTCCATGTCCGCGTGGAGCCGGCATCGGCAAGCCCGCGCACGATCGCCTCGCGGCTGGCTTTGATCGGGCGGTCGGCGGAAACCAATCTGTCGGCCATGCCTTCGAGCGGACCTTTGAAATTGGTGCCGGAGATGAAGCGGCCGACCAGTTCCGAGCGGTCGCGCAGCGGGCCCTGGTCTGCTGCGGTGGATCTCGTCCAATCCACCAGCATGGCTGCGGCGCTGTTTGCCGTCGCTTGGTCGATCGACGATCCTGTGGCCAGAGATGCTCCACGGATCAACGCGGCGACCACTGGAATTTGCCTGGTGTTGAGGTTGACCTTGCCGGCCACCACTGTGTCCGCGGGCGTCTCGTTCACACAAAACACATCCAGCAGGGCGCGGTCGCCGCTTTCGGGCGAAATGAAATCGAGGTTTCGCCATGGCGTGTCGCGGAACACATTTCCCAGCTCGGCCACCGAACGGAACGGGCGGATGAGCACCCCCGGCCGGCTGTCGTTGTTGCCGGAGAGCATCGGCCAGCCGGGCGCATTGCCGCTGGCGGCGTAGCGGGCATCGCCACCTCGCAGGACACCGTCCGGATCCGTGTAGCGGGCGGCAGAGGAAGGGGAGTTGGCTTGGAGCAGGCCGATCTGCGCCGGTGTTGAGAATCCCGTCCAGCCGGGGGCCTGTGATGCGGTGTAAGACGTGGTGAGCGGCCAGTTGACGACTTGTGGAGAGGGTATCGGAAAGCTGGAAAAACTGGGCGTTGCTGTGGCTCCCGTGTGGAAGCGATACATGGTGTAGGAGGCATCGCCCCATGGAGCGCCGGGATAGTCCGGCCACCCTGGGGGCGTCGAGTAAAGGGAACCCCATCGCGACGAACGCGGATCGACCCGGTTGGCGACGTGCGACTGGATATGGTTGTAGCGAATTTTGTTGGCATAGGAGACCTCGAAATGATCGATGGTCCACCAGGTTGAGGGATTGGATGGATCCTTGTATTGGAGTTGCATGGAGACGTGCCCACCGACGGCTCGCGCAATTTCTTCCGCCTGAGAAAAGACTGAGCTTTCATCCGCTGACTGAAACGTTTGTAGCGGCGCTCTACGAGCGTTGATGCAAATGAACCGCGTGAAGATTCTGGAGGGGTTGGTTCTGCAGCATCCCTGCCCACTGGGGTAATCAGCGACAGCCGGAGTGCAGCGGAGAAAACCGGAGGCAGTCACAGTCCACCGCTACAGGATACGCGGATTCCGCGAATTGCGGATTGAATGCGGGTGCGGCGGTGTGGAAGATCCGTATTCGCCCCGCCATGCTGCTTCCCGTATTCCATGATCTGATCAAATCCAAATGGCTCCTGATCATCGAGGCGCTGAAGCGGCGCGGCGGCATGCCGGTCAGTGAGCTGTGTGATGAAACCAAGGGCAGCTACATGACGGTGAAGACGCACTGCGACGAGTTGGTGGATGCCGGCTACCTGGTGCGCACGCGACTGCCGCGCCGCGAGGTCGGCCGACCGGAGATTTACTACAGCCTCGCCGCCAAGGCCGATGAGTTGTTTCCCCAGGCCGGGGTGGATTTCTCGCTCGATCTGCTCGAAGAGCTGCGGCAGATGCAGGGTGAAAGCGCGCCGGAAAGGCTGCTTTTCCAGTATTTCTCGAAACTCACCGCACGCTACGAAAAGCAGCTTGGCGAGCTGCCCACCGCAGTAACCAAGGCACGCAAATTCGCCGCGCTGCGCCAAAAACAAGGCTGCTTGTGCGTATGCGAGGAAGTTCCTGGAGAACCGTTGCGCATGGTGGAATTCCACAATCCCTTGCAGCGCGTCTTCGAGCGCTACCCGCGGGCTGCGGTGATGGAACAACGCATGATCGAGCAGGTGCTCGGCACCCGCGTGACACGCAGTGAGATTCCTGCCGGACGCGAGACAACCCCACGTGTGGTCTTCGAGCTTGCTTGAAGAGCGGATACGGGCGGACTGAAGTCCGCGCTCCGTTGGCTTACGCGAGGTCGAAGCGGTCGAGGTTCATGACTTTGGTCCAAGCGGCGGTGAAGTCCTGGAGGAACTTCTTTTCGCCGTCGGCGCAGGCATAGACTTCGGCGAGGGCGCGGAGGATGGAATTGGAACCGAAGAGGAGATCGACGCGGGTGCCGGTCCATTTGAGTTCGCCGGTGGCGCGGTCGCGGCCTTCGAATTCGGATTCGTCGGGGCCGGTGGATTTCCACTCGGTGGCCATGTCGAGCAGGTTGATGAAGAAGTCGTTGGTGAGCGAACCGGGGCGGGTGGTGAAGACGCCGTGTTTGCCGCCGCCGAAGTTGGCTTCGAGCACGCGCAGGCCGCCGATGAGGGCGGTCATTTCGGGTGCTGTGAGACTGAGGAGCTGCGCTTTGTCGATGAGCAAGTGTTCGGCGGGGATGCTGTAGCGGCCCTTGAGGTAGTTGCGGAAGCCGTCGGCGATGGGTTCGAGGACGGAGAAGGATTCGACATCGGTTTGTTCCTGTGAGGCGTCGGTGCGGCCGGGGGTGAAGGGGAAGCTGACCGTGTGACCGGCGTTCTTCGCGGCTTGTTCGATGGCCGCGCAGCCGGCGAGCACGATGAGGTC